>JALZVZ010000041.1 GCA_023299945.1 Altererythrobacter sp.
TGTATCGACGCAGCGTGCAGAAACGAATTAGATGCCGGACATTGAAGCCAAATTTGGTGAATTCCGGCGGCATTCCGGCGCGTTGATTGCTTGCTTTGCTGGCATGATGTTTGGTGTCGCGGCAATTCCCTTTTACACGTTGGGCGTCTTTGCAGAGCCGGTAATAACCGACACGGGCTGGAAGATGCAGGAATATCAAACTGCCTTTACCTTCATCATTGCAGGTACGCTGATTGGACCATTCCTAGGCCATCTCTGCGACAAGATCGGCGCAAGGTTGGTGGCGATATTTAGCACCATTGCCTTTGGCTTGTCTTTGGGCAGTCTGGGATTTGCTGCAGATCAGGGGCTCTACGCCTTTTATGCGACCTGGATCGTTATGGCGATCGTCGGACAGGGAACAGGGCCGGTCATCTGGACCCATATTATTGGGCATACGTTTATTCAGAATCGCGGGCTGGCATTCGGCATTGTCTTGGCCGGGAGCGGAGTATTTGCTGCATTCGGGCCGAGCCTTGCAGCAACTTTCATTGGCGAATGGGGCTGGCAAAAGGCTTACGTTGGCTTTGGAGTGATGGTGCTTTTGATACCGCTTCCTTTGGTTGTCTGGCTTTTGAAAGCAATACCGGCAGATACAACGCCACTTCAATCTGACGCCAAGTTTGATGATGGCAATGGCATGACGTTAAAAGCAGCTATGCGGAGCTATCGGTTTTATCTGATCGGCCTTTCATTTTTCGTGATCGCATTCGGCGTGGCCGGCCTAATCTCAAACATGATCCCGATTCTTCGAATGGGTGGAATTTCGCTTCAAGAAGGAAGCCGATTGGTTGGCCTCATTGGTGTTTCAGTTATCGCGGGTAGGCTAATCGTGGGGACATTGCTCGACCGGGTTTGGGCACCCGGAGTTTCGGCAGTCGTTTTGATGTGTCCAGCTCTTGCGTGCCTATTGCTGCTCGATGGATTTTCGGGATGGCAAGCGACTCTGGCGATATTGCTGGTGGGCTTTGCTGCAGGAGCGGAATTCGATATCGTCGCGTTCCTTGCGACAAAGTACTTTGGCCTTAAGGCTTATGGCAAGATCTACGGCCTGCTCTATATCGCACTGTTCGTTGGTGCCGCTGTTTCTCCGCCAGTCTTCGGGTGGGTGTCCGACACCTACCAATCCTATCAAGCCATCTTGATAGCATTCGCCATGAGTATTCCGCTCGCAGCGTTGGGGCTTCTAACGCTCGGCCGGTATCCTGAGTTTAAAACATAATCTTTGCTTCGGGATGCCACATATACACGTGTCGCGCTCGGCTGTTTGTCCGCCCAATGAACAATTTGCAGTTATAATACTGTTTGGCGCAATTCATCGGTATTTCTTTTCAATCGAATGAGAAATCAAATGAAGGTTGGGGAATCAAAGTTATGAGGAATGCGAAAATTAGGTCGCTTGTAAGCACAGCAGCAGCTTCTGTGGCAATCATGAGCGGTAGCGCCGCCTTTGCGCAATCTTCAGATGCTGAAGCGAGCGCTGAGTCGGAAGAGGGTAACGTCATTTTTGTGACGGCCCGCAAGATCGAAGAATCGATCCAGGATATCCCGGTCGCAATCACGGCCTTTGACGCCGAAGAAATTCGCGATCGTTCAATTTCCGAACTTGACGACGTTGCGCTTCTTACGCCGGGCCTGGTATTCGAAGATTTCTCGAATGGCGGCTTCAGCACCCCAACCATTCGCGGCACAACTCAGTTCGCGGTAAACAACCTAGAGCAGAACGTTTCAACGTTCCTCGATGGCATCTATATTCCGCGTCAATATGCGGTCGATATTGGCTCTACCAACCTTGAGCGCATCGAAGTCGTCAAGGGGCCGCAAAGTGCGCTTTACGGCGCCAATGCTTTCGCCGGTGCAATTAACTATGTGACGACCAATCGCAGTCTCACCGAAATTTCAGCTAGCGGCCAGGTCGAAGTCTCTGAAGACGAAGGCTTAGATATTTCGGGTAAGTTAAGCGTTCCCGTGATCGATGGCATCCTTGCAATGCGGCTTGCGCTTGGCCATTCTGAATATGATGGCAGTTGGGCAAATAATTTCCCCAACCCAACCAACGTTAGCCCCGGCACAAATGGCAATATCGGCGGTCATGACAACCAATCACTTTCTGTTGGCGCCAGCTTCCGTCCGATTAGTGCTGTGACAATCGATTTTGATTACTACAATTACGATGTTTCATCAGAAACTAACGCACAGTATCGGTTGGATCGGGCTGCAGGTGATTTCAACTGTAGCGTTGGTGGCGTAGCGTTTGTTGGATTTCCAGTATTTGATTTCCAGCCTGCTGCTGTCGAAAATCAACTATTCTGCGGTGAACTCTCGGTTGAACCGCCGCCGCCTCCTGGTACAACTGATTTTCCAGAGGGCTTTGTCATTGACCCGCGATCCTTTGGTCTTGAATCTGAGTCGGATATCTACCGTGTCAATGTCGGAGTGGATTTGACGGATCAAATATCGGCTAATTACCTATTTGGTCATTCGTCAGGCAGTGTTTTCTCTGCTGGCCAGAGTTCTCGCAATGTCCTTGATGGTGACCCCAACCCGTTCGTGCCTGGCCTGCAGACTTTTTCTTTCGCGCTTAATCCTGTTGGCAATTTCGAATACGAATCACACGAATTGCGTTTGGAATATCAGGGCGATAGCGGCATCTACGCTATGATCGGTGCGTTTTATCAGGATGGTGACGATCGGGACTTAAGCACAAGTGCGGCATTTTCCGCACCTCCTGGCGAAGCAATCACCTCCATTCCTGCGGTTACTCAGATCGCAAACGACACATTTACCAACACAGAAACTCAAGCGATCTTTGGACGTGTTTCCGTTCCTTTGATGGATGACCGTTTGGTGTTTGAATTGGAGGGTCGATATACAGATGAAGAAAAGACCCAAATCGACCTAACCTCTCCGACGCCGTTTCTGTTTACGGATAGCTACTTCACGCCGCGCGCGAACGTATCGTTCAAGATTACTGACGATAACTTGCTTTATGGCTCAGTCGCCAGAGGTGTTAAATCAGGCGGTGTCAATAACGCAAGTCTGCCTGGTGGCGCTGCGCTCTTGCCGGAAGAGCAGTTCTTTGGCCCTGATACTAACTGGACCTATGAGCTTGGCCTGAAGAACACCTTTTGGGATGGCCGGGCGACATTAAACTTCGCTGCGTTTTATATTGATTGGAGCGACCTCCAGCTATCTCTCGCACCAACAGGTGGTACGCAAACAACGGTGCTTATCACCCAGAATATCGGCGGTGCATCAATCAAAGGGATTGAATTGGATGGTTTGGTTGAGCCGATAGATGGATTGTCTATCAACGCGGGATTCTCCTTTACTGATGCGACCTATAACGAAGGAACTATTTCCAGTCGTATTACGAGGGGCAACCTTTGCGGAGACGGAACGGTCTGCAACGCGGATGGTGACGTAGGCGGAAACGACCTGCAACGGACATCGAAGTACCAATGGAACGTAGGGGCATCATACGATACGTCGATCACAGATTCTCTGGAAGCGTTCGGCCGGGTCGATGTGGCGGGACAATCTAGGCAATTTGCATCTGAGATCAACGTCGCAACGATTGAATCCAGAGTGCTAACGAATGGCCGTCTTGGCATCCGCGGCGATCAATGGTCTTTCTCGGTATGGGGCAAGAACTTGTTCGACAAAGAATATGTGTCCAACTCGTTCTACATTGGTGGTTCGCCATTCTTCTCCGTCTATGTACCTACCGCCGGCAACCGCCGCCGGGTTGGTGCGACCCTTACGTTCGACTATTGAGGATATGATATGAAAGCCAACATGAATCGCCGAAATTTCGTCGCGGCAGGGGCGGCGGGCGCATCAGCACTTGTGCTCGGGTGTGCGCCCGCTGTTGCAGGAACCTCGCCCGCGTTAGGCGCGAGTGCAACGCGGAGAAACGATGGAGTTAACCGTGACCTGACGACTGGGCATTATGATCTGACCAAGCAATCAGCAAACCGCGAAGTCTATGCGAAAATTGCTGGCAATACCGATATGAAGTCCAACAAATATGGTTGGTTCAAAGGTATTGTTCAGGGCGTTAGGCCTGGCGAAGCGCTCAAGGATTTGGTCGGTTTCACCGGGTTTTCCGTCGCTAAATTGCTGCCCACAGTGGCAAGCGAGGGCGAAGATCCGGGCTACCGGAAAATCCTCAATGAAGTTGGTTTTTACACCGATCTCAAAACGGGCGAAATTTTGGAAGAGTGGCACAATCCTTATATGGATGAGAAGGTAAAAGTGGTGCCTATCGCCAACCCGGCGTTTAACCACACCATTACCGATTATTACTACCAACCACCGACCTACGGTGGGCTGAATGCGGCCGCGCTGCCAAAGCGTCCTTTCTTGCTGGATTGGGAGCGCCGCGGCGACGACCTGACTTTGGCGTCGCGGATTAATCTGTTTTATCCTGCTGCTTTACAGCCAGACAAATGGCCCCGCGAAAGCGGTTCTAAGTTCAACCAGGTAACAGAGAATTTCCTCTACAATCTGAACTGGTCTAAAATCCAAGATCCCGAGGTGACGAGCATTTCTCAACGCGGCAGCTGGGTACGCACAACCCCTTGGCTTCCGTGGATGTTGATGGGTGAAACCGCTGGGCACTGCACTTACTCTTGTTTCTTCGGCGCAGAAGACACGATCGAATATGCAGATCCCAAGGCGTTGGAATATGCCGCCAAGCATTATCCTCAATACCTTGAGATGAGCGCAACTTGGGATACCCCATCGCTGTCATCGCTGGAATGGTATGCACGCGAACAAACGCCGGCCCCTCTGCCTGCTGACGGGAAAATTCCTGTAGCAAAGCCACCGAAACCATTTGGCTATTAACTGGGATTTTTGCGAAATACGCAAATGCTGTGATTAGACTGAGAGTACCGATAGATGGCCGGCTACTGTCAGACTAATCGCGGCAGTTGCGGAACCGGCCTTCTAGCGTTGCGGCATTGGCCGTAAATCCAGAGCCAAGTCAGCGAGCACGTTTCGTTATTTCAACTTGTCTCCTGAGATAATCCGTCTTGTCGTGATGATGCACGTGCGCTTTCCTCTGAGTTAGTGGAACGTTGAGGTTCTGCTATCGGAATGCGGAATTGATATTTGCCATGAGACTGTGAGGCATTGGTGGAACATGTTTGGACTGATGTTCGCAGGTGACGTGCAGCGTCAGCGTGTAAGCCGGATGTGAGGCTTCCGCCAATAGAAGTGGCACCTCGCAAGGTCTATGTGAAAGTGGGCGGAGAGCTGAATTGCCATTGGCCGGTGGTCGACCAAGAAGGCGCTAAAGCGGACTGGTCAGGTGGAGAGTGTCGTGACCAGCGGGCTCAATTCCAGACGATCTGCTAACGGTGCAATTGCTGTCAGTGTTCGACTTTCTGTTTGTCCATGTCGCGGCCTCATGCCATTAATCTAGATGTGCTGGGCTGTGATTGCGATTGACAAGCACGCAAGCGTTTGGCAAATTTGTCCAGACAAATTTGAAGGAAGATTTTGTGTCCGATTTACCCCCTCCATATACGGCTCTAACTCGTCATGACATGATGCCTGAGGTCAATCATGATGAAGCAGCGCGCTTCAATTTCCTTACCCATTTCAACCGTTTTCTTTCGGGTAGCATCGGTAAGGGCAATAAACTTGCTTATGAAAAAAGGGTGCTGCCTCAATTCTTAGCAGAAAATGGACGTTCCCCAGAGCATCGCTATGAAGTGCGTGACGCGATGAATGTCGACCCTTGGCATCGCAATTGGTCTGCGCTGAAACGCAATTCCATGGAGATGCGTCAGCAATTTGGACGGCTGGTGGTGCTTCGCCAGATTGATGCGCTGGTGGCTAAGGCCGACACGTTTAACAAGCAATCCGGCCAGCTTGAGCTCGACCCATCTGTTGAGCAACCGTGGTATCAAAAAGCGGTTGATATTCATTGTCAGCCGGGCGGATATGACACCGAGGAACTGCCTGGTGACGTCGTGGCCGGTGCCAATTACGACATTGGAATTTTTGCGACAACTGGCGGCGCGCTTGGCGGTCTGAACGATGGCGGCGGGCAGGCTGTCGTCGAGTGGGCCAAGAAGGAGCGGCCCGATTGGCAGCCTAAACGTATCCTCGATATTGGAGCGACTGTGGGACATAATGCAGTGCCGATTGCACAAGCTTACCCTGATGCTGAGGTGATTGCGATTGATACAGCGGGCGCATCCTTGCGGTATGGTGCTGCACGTGCAGCGGCGCTGGGGGTGACAAATATCAAGTTTATTCAAGCGAGCGGTGAAGACCTTTCGCGGTGGGATGATGGGTCATTTGATTGGGTGCAGACAACCATGTTCTTGCACGAACTTTCCTCCAAGGCCATGCCGCGATTGCTTCAAGAAGCCAATCGCGTCCTCGCGCCTAGCGGCCTCATTTTTCACATTGAGCAGCCGCAATATTCAAATGAAATGCCATTGTTTGAACAGTTTATGCGTGATTGGGATGCCTTCAACAATAACGAACCCTTCTGGACTGCAATGCATGCACAGGATTTGAAGCAAGTGATGGCCGGCGCTGGTTTCGCGCGCGATGATCAGTTTACCGTCGGCGTGCGCGCGGTGGTTGATCCGGAAATTTTCCCTCCGTCTCCCGACGATGGCGAGGAAGACTTTGGCCGCGCTGCCGTGTGGAATGCTTATGGCGCATGGAAAGCAGATGCGCGGGCGGCTGCAGCATGAGTGAAGATTTTGATTGGGTTGCAGCTTCCGGTAAGCGCGCAAAGGGCAAGCGGCCTGAATATTTCGAAGACCCTGCGCTCGACCGATTATATTCGGTTGTGATGGCGCTTGTTGCCGAAGTTTCGGTATTGAAAGATCGCGGCGACACGATTGAACGTCTGCTTGAGAAAAACGGGACGATTTCGCGGGAGGACATTGAAAATTATGTCCCAGATCGCAAGGAAGGCGAGGAGCGCGGCCTTGCCACTCGTGTCTATGTTGCCCGCGTCATGCGCGGTTTCCAGCAAGAAGTGGAGGCGTTGGAAGCAGGCGATCCGCCGATCCAAGATTGGGTTGAAAAGCTATCCAAGGATTAGAGTAGCACTTCGCTACCCAGAACATTACCGCAAGGAATAAGCCATATGCCAGCCTATATGATTGTTACCGCTTCGATTAAAGATCGTGACGCCTTTATAGCGGGATATGGGGCGATAGCAGGCGCGCTGGTCGCCAAATTTGGCGGAAAATATATTCTGCGCGGGCCGGGTGTTGAATTGCTGGAAGGCGGTTTTGGCGAAGGTGCTTCGATGGTCATATCGGAATGGTCCGATAAGGCTGCAGCGTTGAAATTCTGGAATAGCCCAGAATATAGCGAGGCCAAGAAATTGCGCGCAGGCGTGGCGGAATGCCAAGTACTTTTAATCGAAGCACCGAGCATTGCAGAGGCGCTGAACGGCTAGGTCAAATCGGCTATTTCAAAATCTGATTGAGCTCGATTAGAATGCGGGCAGGGTCAAAGAATTTGCATCCCATCACACGGATATCGGGGTCTCCATCGCGGCCCGGATACGTTTGCAAGCGAGCCTCTGCTGGCTCGCTGCTTACAGTAACAGGTTGATTGTAAGTGTTGACCGTGTGCAGCCAGCCAATCCGGTGGCTAGCAATAGGGCAGCAATAACTCTCATGCTTATTCTCCTATTGCGCCGCTGCTTTGCAGAGCCGCGATCTGTTCTTCGCTGTAACCAAGCGCGGTTAGAACCGCGATTTTGTCATCGCCTGCTTTTGGCAATTGCTGCGCACTTCCAATGCGCTTGCCGTCCATTTGGAGCGGAATAGTGGGCAGGCGCACCTGCTTTCCATCATCCAGCGTCACATCCTCAAGTCCGCCTTGCGCCAAATGCGGGTCGTCAAATAGATCTTCTGGCTTGCCAATGGGGGCAAAGGGCAATCCCGACCCATCTAGCTTTTGAATGACTTCATCTGCCGTCATCTCGCCAATTAAGGCCCTGATCTCTGGGATGATCCGTTCGCGTGCTTGCACGCGTTGATTGTTTTCGCGCAGGCTTTCATCGGCCCATAAATCATCGAGCGAAAACAGTTTGCAGAACTTCTCCCACAAAGCATCGGTGACGACCCCGATGAAGACAGGCTCATCCTTGGTCTCGAATACATCGTAAACCGCCCAAGCAGAAATGCGCGCGGGCATTGGCGCAGCCGGGGAGCCTGTAACGGCATATTGCGCCATATGCTGACCAACGAGATAGGTGGTAGTTTCAAACAGGCTAGCGACGACTTTTTGCCCTCGTCCCGTGCGGTGGCGTTCCTCCAACGCGGCAAGAATACCGATCACGCCAAACATCCCGCCGGTAACGTCGATAACACTGGCACCTGCACGGGTCGGCTTGCCCGGTTGGCCGGTCATATACGCAAGGCCGCCCATCATTTGCGCGACTTCATCCAATGCTGTGCGGTTTTCATAAGGACCGGGCAGAAAGCCTTTCTCGCTGCAATAGATAAGGCGAGGATTGCTCGCAGAGCACGCCTCATAACTCAGCCCCAAGCGATCAAGCGCGCCGGGCCGAAAATTCTCAACCAGCACATCTGCGCCTTGGATTAGATCCTTTGCGACTTGCACGCCATCATCGCTTTTAAGGTCAAGACAGATGGATTGCTTGCCGCGGTTATACATCGGGAAATAGCCTGCGCCTGATCCCAGCAACCGCCGGGTCCGATCGCCGCCAATCGGCTCTATCCGGACAATTTCTGCGCCAAGTCCGGCAAGCACATGCCCTACTGCTGGCCCCATAACCATATGGGTGAACTCGACAATCTTGATCCCAGCAAGTGGCTTGGGGCCGTTGTTCTTATCGGGTTCGGTCATGCCGCGACCCTCGCGCTGTAATCCAGCATTGGGCCAGCATCTGGGGTGAAGCCGTATAGCGGCTCATCGGGCAGGGCTTCGGCAAGGATGGCGCGCACGGAGAGCAGCTTTTCTAGATCAATACCGGTTTTCAGCCCCATGGAATTGAGCATCAAAACCAAGTCCTCTGTAACCAAATTGCCGCTTGCGCCCGGGGCAAAGGGGCATCCGCCAAGGCCGCCAAGCGAGGCATCAAAAGTTGTAATTCCCTCCTCCAATCCCGCAACAACATTGGCAAGGCCGAGGCCGCGCGTATTGTGCAGATGCAGCGTGGTCAGCATATCTGTGCCAACCGCCGCGCGGACCTTGCGCGTCAACCGCCTGACTTGGGCGGGATCGGCATAGCCGGTCGTGTCGGACAGCGAAAATTCCTGTGCTCCCGCTTCGGCAGCCTTCTCGGCAAGCCGCACAACTTGATCCTCGACCACGGCGCCCTCCATCGTGCAACCAAATGCGGTCGAGAGGCCAACCGCAAAATGGATGCCGTGGTCTTTAGCGATTGCCGCAGCAGCGCGGATTTCTTCCAGCATAGCGGGATGATCCTTGCGCACATTTTTCACCGAATGCGTCTCGCTCATTGAGAATGGAATGGAGGCGCCATCAACGCCTGCTTTTGCAGCGA
Source organism: Altererythrobacter sp. (assembly GCA_023299945.1). Taxonomy (GTDB): domain Bacteria; phylum Pseudomonadota; class Alphaproteobacteria; order Sphingomonadales; family Sphingomonadaceae; genus Erythrobacter. Next base: position 9,563 of record JALZVZ010000041.1, read on the forward strand.
AGTGCATGCCTTTGGCGTTGGGGATCAGCGTGACGACATTGAGGCCATCAATCGTTTTGGCAAATTTCACCAGCTCGGCGGTGTCCGCCATTTGCGGCAGCAGAGCGGCGGGCACAAAGCTGCCGACCTCGATCTCTTTGACGCCTGCGGCGGCCTCTGCTGCGATCCAGCGCTTCTTTGCTTCGAGCGGCATGATCGGTTTGATCGATTGCAGCCCATCGCGCGGGCCCACTTCGGATATGAGAATTTGCGTCATTTTGTTTGCTCCAAGTAAACCCAGGGGCGCGCGGTGCGATCGCGCTGTGTCCAGGTCTCTATTGCGCCTCTGTCTGTAAGGGTAAGGTCGATCGCATCCACGCCGTTCAGCAACATGTGCTTTGCCTCTGGGTCGATGTCGAAATTATAAATGTTGCCTGCACCCGTGACTTGCTGATCGGTAAGGTGGATTGTGACATATTCGGCTGCAAGACGGTCAACAGCCTTGCGCGGCAAAGCGATTGGGACGATCCCATTGCGAAGGCAATTGGCGTAGAATATCGGCGCAAAGCTGACCGCGATTATAGCTGTGATACCAAATTCGGCCAGCGCCCAAACGGCGTGTTCACGGCTGGAGCCGCAGCCAAAGTTTTCACCGGCCGCAAGGATTGTGGCGCTGCTATATGTGTCTTGGTTTAGCACAAAGTCGGGGTTTGGGGTGCGCGCATCCGCGTCGGTGTAACGCCACGGCGCGAACAGTCCATCGGCCAATCCTGCGCGGCCAGTGCTGCGCATTTCGCGGCTCGGGATGATCGTGTCGGTATCGACATTATCGACCACTAGCGGCGCTGCATCGCCGCCCCATACATCGGGAAGCTTTTTCATGATGCCACCTTCTTACGCGCCAATTCTCGGGGGTCAGCAATGGCGCCAGCAACCGCGCTGGCGGCCACGGTTTCGGGCGAGGCGATATGGGTGCGAATGCCTGGGCCTTGCCGGCCTTCAAAATTGCGGTTGGTGCTGCTGATGGTTCGGCTGCCCTTTGGAAAGCCTTCGCCGCCTGCATAAAAGCACAGCGAGCAGCCGCTCATCCGCCATTCGAAACCAGCTGCTTCGAATATTTTATCCAGGCCTTCGGCTTCTGCTTGCCGTTTCACGCTAAGCGAGCCTGGCACGACCATCGCTTTTTTGATCGTCGGCGCGATCAGATGGCCTTCCAGCAGTTTGGCCGCAAGGCGCAAATCGCTGATCCGGCTGTTGGTACACGAGCCGATAAACGCCACATCAATTGGCGTGCCAGCAATCGCTGTGCCTTCTTCAAGGCCAATATAGTCATGCACTTTTCGCGGACCTGCTGGCACGCGCGCATCGATCGCGATCGCCTGTTCGGGGCTAGTTCCCCAGCTGACCATGGGAGCAATCGCGCTAGCATCAATGGTGATTTCGGTATCAAAGCTTGCACCTGCATCGCTTTGCAAATTGGCCCAATATGGCTCATCAAAATTGTCCGGCGCGTAACGCTTGCCCGCCAGCCAATCGAAGGCCTTCGCATCAGGGGCGATAAAGCCCGCCATCGCGCCAAACTCGGTTGCCATATTGCACAAGGTCATGCGCCCTTCCATGTCCAGCGCCGTGACCGCATCGCCGGCAAATTCTACCGCATGGCCAGCGCCTCCGCCTGCACTGTGCAATGCGATCAGATGCAGTGCCATATCCTTGGCTGTGACACCTTCACTCAAAGCTCCTTCTAACAGCACACGCATGGTTTTGGGCCGTTCCAAGCGAAGCACACCGGTGACCATCGCATGTTCTGCTTCGCTGGAGCCAATGCCCCATGCCAGCGCGCCAAAGGCGCCTTGTGTGCAAGTGTGGCTATCGGGCGCAACCAGAGTGATGCCGGGCAAGACAATCCCCAGTTCTGGTGAGATAACATGAATGATCCCTTGGTCGCGGTCATTAACGTCAAACAGCGTAATGCCCGCGTCGCGGCAGGCAGCTCTGGTTTCTGTAATAAAGGCCTCGCCGCCCTGCATCAGTGTCGAGTCCCCGCGTCCGATCCGCGTGTCGACAATATGGTCCATTACCGCAAACACCCGCGCCGGATCGAGGATTTTGCGTTCGATTTCAGCCATGCGTTTAAGCGCGGCGGCCCCTGTGCGTTCATGCAGAAAAACGCGGTCGATGGCGATCAGATGCCGCCCAGTGGCGGTTTGCGCCACCTGATGTGTATCCCAGATCTTGTCGAACAGCGTTTGTGTCATCATGTGTGCCTAGCAGTTAATCGCCTATCCGCCGAAACCTGAGCCGCCACCAAACTCGACCACGGTGCCTTGTCCAGCGGCTCTCGACATTTCAGTATCCATTGCGCGCCAATCCTTGGTGACGAATGTTTCTTGAATGGCTGTGCGTGTCTCAAGCGCCCCATTGCGAATCCAATGCCATGTCTGGCAACGGTTTTTTCCATCATTGGAAAGTTGGATTTGCTCATAGAGGTAAAGCGATGGATCACCAGTGCGATGCCAATAAAGCGTCATTGTGCGGTTATATTTATCAAGCGGAACCTCTGCAGCCTATCTTTGGATGAGATCATTGTCCCAAAAGATACGGCCATCGCGAAATTCGGCCGGAAACTCGCCTGAGTGAGGCATGCGGCAAAGCAGCCGACTGGCATGCTCGTCCACTTTTTCATTGGATGCAAAAATAAGTTTCGACCCCGTCCCAAACACCTTCGTGACGGGCCAGTAAAGGCATTTCTTTTGCAATATCGATCATGGGCTATCGCCTCTTTGTACGAGGAGATTGTGAAACTGTTTGGCGGCATCGGCCGCTCGTAGGCGAGCATAGGCGCGCTTTGCTATGCTATCAGGGACGAGGTCATCGGCTTTGACCGGAATCAAATCATCATAATTTGCGCTATACCACGGCCGGAACATCGCCTGCGCGCGAGCAGCGCTCCACGCGCGGGTTAAATGGCTGCCGAAACGGTCAGGTGTGAGGTCAGGGTATAGCTGATTCGGCTCCCCTTGCGGGGCATCAGGCCAGTCTATTTCCTGAACGCCAAGCATTTGAGCGGCATCCTCGATTGCACTGGCGATATCGTCATAAGCGCTGGAATGGCCATGGCCGGGTACATCGATAGCGAGAGTCCCGAAACCCGTTTCATCCATTTGCGCCGCCGGACCGTGCAAAGTCAGCGTGTCTGCGCCTTTATTGCCGCGCCAATGGATCATCCCGCCGCCGGTCTCCAGCCAACCTTCGTCGCTATCCTCGGCCAATTCAGGGCAGGGCGCACCATCGCAATGCTCTTGTAAGAAGGCGAAGCTGGCATCCTGATGATCTTGCGGGGT
>JALZVZ010000042.1 GCA_023299945.1 Altererythrobacter sp.
CTTCATGCCGGTGCTGATAACAATTGCGCCGACCGATAAAATCATCACCATCGCTAGCGATTCCAAACGTAGGCGAGTGGTTAGGGTGAGCGGCATGAAGATGCCAAACAATAGCGCCTTCCAAACCCATTCCCATTTGGTCACGGCGCTTTCAGCAAAGTCAGCATTGCCGGTGGTCCACCAGCAATAAATGAGCAAGGCAAGGATCAGGCCCTGTCTAACTGAGAATTTCACACCGCGCTTATCATCCAGCAGCAGCCAACCGCCAAAGGCAGCGGCAAATGCGATCAGCGACACTTGGAAGGATTGAATGATCCCGTAACCAATGCGCTGCGGGGCCAGAATGTCGATATAGACATAAAGCAGCACCCAGATGAACGGACGCCTCAATCCAAGCATCAAGACAAAACCGATAAAGGCAAGGAAGACCAAATCGATCATGGGGCTTCCCCTGCCTCTGCTTGAGCGTCCAATTGTCCGTCATTGCTGACCGGCGCATGGCGCTTGGGTGCATTATGGCGGCGCTGAGGCAGCGGCACAGCAGGATCAAGCTCTTTGTTGCGCGCAATGCGAAACAGGCCGATCACCAGCAGGCCATGGGCCAGCGTCAAGGCGATATAGTCGATCAAAGCTTTGCGTGCCTGCTTTCCATTTGCGCCAGTGCATAATGCCCTGACTACCAACGCGCTCTAACAGCAGTCAGTTGACGCTCCGTTAAGCACATTGTGCCAAAGACATAATCATCATGCGCATACTTCACGTCCTTGACCATTCGCTCCCGCTGCACAGCGGCTATACTTTTCGCACCCGTGCGATCCTTAAGGCGCAGCAGGCCGCCGGGATGGATGTGCGCGGGGTGACAGGCTTAAGGCACGAGCACGAAGGACCGCTCGCCGAAACATTCGAAGGGCTGATGTTTCACCGCTCAGAGGGCACCGCTGAAGGACCAGCTGGCCTGCGCGAATGGCGCGAAATTAATCTGTTCGCAGATGGCATCGATAGAGTGATCCGCGATTGGCGACCCGATATCATCCATGCCCATTCGCCAGCGATTTGCGGCCATGCCGCCTTAAAAGCGGCGCGCAAACACAATATTCCGCTGGTCTATGAAATCCGCGCATTTTGGGAAGATGCCTCCGTTGGCAATGGCACTGGGCGCGAAGGCTCGGTTAAATATCGGCTCACTCGGCAACTCGAAAACCGCGCTGTTGCAGGCGCAGATGCAGTCTTCACCATTTGCCACGGGCTGCGCGATGATTTGATCGCACGCGGCTTTAATGGCGGCAAGATCGGCATTTCGCCCAATGGCGTGGATATGTCGCTATTCGGAGAGCCTGCCCCGCGAGATGATGCGCTGGCGAAGGAACTTGGCATTGGCGACGAACCAGTGATCGGCTTCATCGGCAGCTTTTACGATTATGAAGGTCTCGACGATCTGATCGCTTCCATGCCACTGCTGCGCAAACGCCAGCCGGGCGCAAAATTGCTGCTGACCGGCGGCGGACCGCGTGATGAGGCTTTGCGTGAGCAAGCCGCTGCGCTGCCCGATCCAGACGCTGTGATATTTACCGGACGCGTGCCGCATTCAGACGTTGAGCGCTATTATTCGCTGATCGATATTCTTGCCTATCCGCGCAAAGCCAGCCGCCTAACCGATTTGGTGACGCCGCTCAAACCATTGGAGGCGATGGCGCAGCAGCGCCTTGTCGCTGCCTCTGATGTGGGCGGGCACCGCGAATTGATGACCAATGGGGCCACCGGCATTCTCTTCCCTGCCGATGATCCTGCCGGATGTGCAGCAGCATTGGCCGATTGGCTGGAGCGGCGATCCGAGTGGGATTCTATAAAAGGCCAAGCCCTTGCCCATGTTCAGGCTAATCATGATTGGGCGAAGAACATTCAACGTTATCAACTCGTTTACCACAATCTGCTAGCCAATGCTCAACCGTCCACAATGGCCGCAGTTGCTTGAACCCTTTGAAGGGAAAGTGATTCGTCCATTACGGGCATGAATGAAGCAATGAGGGAACTGCCCAAGATGTTTGGCGCAAACACATCCACTAGCAATCAGCCGAGCGCTCCGCTCGCATCCCATCCTGCGTTCGTATGGATCATAATCGCATGGACGACGCTGCTGTTTGGGGGCGCTGCATTTGTGATCGCCTCTGCTTGGTCAAGCTCATCCAACCTGCCTTTTATTGTGGCTTTTGTCGCAGCTGTATTCGGCGCGATTGGCGGCTTTGTATTGGCGCGCAGCGTTGGTGCGAAACTTCCGATGCGCGCCGTTTCCAAACGGCAGCATGAGGAAGAACCGGTTGTTAATAATGTAACAGGTAGGCGCGCCGCATCGATTATTTCTACCCAGGATCTGGGCAGCGAGAGCTTGGATGCACCGTTGGAATTGTCGGAAACCGATATTGAGCTGGGCTCCGAGGAATGGCCTAATGATGAGCTGGACGCAGAAGCATCTGCTCAAGAACGCGTTGCCGAAGAACCAACCGCATTTGGCCACTTCGAAAATGGCCCCGTTGAGGCTGCAGAGGAACCCTTGGAACTCACCGAGCCCGTTTCTGAAGACACTATTGGCGACGCTGCAGAAGACCCAGAAGCGCTAGCTGAAAAGCCCAGCACTTATTACGAAGACCCCTTTGCTGACGATCGCTTTGACGAGGCTCCCTCGCCCAATGATCGCCACCGCCGGGCCGCCCTTGGCCGCGGGAAATTTATGGGCGACGAACCGCTGCCCTTGGATGCCTTCGCCAATTTCGAAGAAGAGCCCGTGGCCGAGCCTGCGACCCCAATTGATTTAGACAGGCTAACCAATAAAGCCCCTGATAGCGGCGATTTGGAAAATGATTTTCCGTTGGAGCTCGACACTTCATTTCCCGAAATCGGCCCTAAGAGTGATGATGAAAGTGCATCCCTGCTTGCCTGCGCGCCTGCATTGGACAAGCCTGCCATTAAACGAGCAGTTGATCTCAGCACTACAGCCCCGCACGAGGCTGACGCGCCCTTGCTGGCGCAGACCCGCGAGGCTGAAATTACTGAGCTCAAAGAGCGCGATCTCAAAGACCTTAGCCTGGTGCAAATGGTTGAACGGTTCGCCGTGGGCCTTGATGATCACCGCGTGGCACGGGTCAATGAACCCGCATCGCGCCGTATCCGCCCCAGCGATCCGCGCATTGCGCAAGCTATCCGCGACTTGCCGATTGCTGAGCTGAAGCCCAACAGCAATCCCGAAACGCGTGCCGAGGCTGAACAAACAGAAGCAGCCCTGCGCGAAGCTTTGGAAAAGCTCCAACGGATGAGCGACCACGGCTAGCAACTGCATTGCAATTGCCAACTTTACGCATTCGAATTCACCATTTGCGACTAAAGTTTAGCCTTGGACAGGTGAAACAATGCTAGCCTTTTCCTAGTTGCAAAATGCCTATCCTGTCGGCAAAGAAGCCTTGAGCGATATGATGGCTGCGCGCGTGGCGGCGGCGAATCATCTGCGCAACACTGCCGGTTAGCTGTGGGCATTTCCCGTGGCGCCCGACAGACCGGCATCTGACAGGACAGGAATTTTCGAATGGGACACCCAGGGCCCCAAGGCTTGTATGACCCGCGCAATGAGCATGACGCCTGCGGCGTTGGGTTTGTCGCGCATATCAAAGGCGATGCGTCGCATGATATCGTTAGCCAAGCGCTTGAGATTCTGAAAAACATCGACCACCGCGGCGCGGTCGGCGCCGACCCACTTTTGGGTGACGGTGCAGGCATCTTACTGCAAATTCCCGATGGTCTGCTGCGCAATTGGGCGCAAAACGAAGGCTTAGAATTGCCGGCAAAAGGCGATTACGCCGTCGCCATGTGCTTCATGCCGCAAGACGAAGCCGAACGCGCTTTCGTGACTGAGCAGTTTGAAAAATTCATCGCCAAAGAAGGCCAGACACTGGTCGGTTGGCGCAATGTCCCCGTCACGCTCGACGGTTTGGGCACAGCGGTTGTCGATTCGATGCCGGTTATTCAGCAGGCCATCGTGGCGCGCGGCGAAAATTGTGCCGATCAAGACGCCTTTGAGCGAAAGCTAATGGTTATCCGCAAGCAGACGCTCAACCCGTTGCGTGCGCAGGCCGAAAAACTCGACATGCCCGGCCTAACTGAAAGCTACATGCCGAGCTTCTCCTCGCGTACCATTGTGTACAAAGGGTTGCTTCTGGCAAACCAAGTTGGTTCGTTTTACGATGATTTGCGCGATCCTGAATGCAAATCTGCTCTAGGCCTGGTGCACCAGCGCTTCTCCACCAACACCTTCCCGAGCTGGCGTCTGGCTCACCCTTACCGTTTGATCGCGCATAATGGCGAGATCAACACGGTGCGCGGCAACGTCAATTGGATGAATGCGCGCCGCCGCACCATGGAAAGCGAATTGCTGGGCGTTGATCTAGACAAAATGTGGCCGCTGATCCCGCATGGCCAATCCGACACAGCCTGTCTCGACAATGCATTGGAGCTGCTGCTGGCAGGCGGATACAGCCTTGCCCATGCGATGATGATGCTGATGCCAGAGGCGTGGTCGGGCAATGCTCTGATGGATGCCGAACGCCGTGCGTTTTACGAATATCACGCCGCTTTGATGGAGCCATGGGACGGCCCAGCAGCAGTGGCCTTTACCGATGGCCGCCAAATCGGCGCGACGCTCGACCGCAATGGCCTGCGCCCTGCCCGTTTCTGCGTAACCAAAGACGATATCGTCTGCCTCTCATCGGAAAGCGGCGTGCTGCCCTTTGCCGAGGAAGACATCACCCGCAAATGGCGTCTTCAACCGGGCAAAATGTTGCTCATCGATTTGGAGCAAGGTCGCATCATCGAGGATGGCGAGCTGAAAGCCGAACTCGCCAGCGCGGAGCCCTATGCCAATTGGCTTGAGCGCGCACAGTATAAGTTGTCCGACATTGCCGATATTGAACCGGAATTATCCGAGGTGGTGGAGCGCGACGAAGCCGATGGCAATTCGCTGCTGATGCGCCAGCAGGCGTTCGGCTATACCCAAGAAGACATTTCCAAATTCTTGGAACCGATGGCGACCAAGGGCGAAGACCCATTGGGCTCCATGGGCACAGACACACCGATCGCAGTCCTGTCGAACAAATCGCGCCTGTTGTATGATTATTTCAAGCAGAACTTTGCGCAAGTCACCAATCCGCCGATTGATCCAATCCGCGAAGAATTGGTGATGAGCCTGATTTCCATGATTGGCCCGCGCCCCAATTTGCTGGGCCGTGATGGCGGCACGCACAAACGGCTTGAGGTGGAGCAACCGATCCTCACCAATGATGATCTGGCCAAAATCCGCACCGTGAAAACGGCGCTTGATGGCGCGTTCCGCTGCGAAACGGTGGATATGACGTGGGACGCCAGCACCGGGGCCGATGGCCTAGAGATGGCGCTGAAGGAAATGTGCTGGGCCGCGACTGAGGCCGTTCTCCAAGATCAAAACATCCTGATCCTGTCTGACCGCGCGCAAAATGCTGACCGTATCCCGATGCCGGCATTGCTGGCGACAGCGGCTGTACATCATCACCTTGTTCGCCAAGGCCTGCGAATGCAGACCGGTTTAGTGGTGGAAACTGGTGAAGCGCGCGAGGTGCATCATTTCTGCGCGCTGGCAGGTTACGGGGCAGAAGCGATCAATCCCTACATGGCGTTTGAAACGCTGGAGCAATTGCGCTGCGACAAACATGCCGATTTGACCGCAGACGAAGTGCAAACCAACTATATTAAGGCGGTTGGCAAAGGCATTCGCAAGGTCATGTCGAAGATGGGCATCTCTACCTATCAGAGCTATTGCGGTGCGCAGATATTTGACGCGGTCGGGCTGTCCACACCCTTTATCGAAAAATATTTCACCGGAACAGCCACCACTATCGAAGGCATTGGCCTTGCCGAAGTGGCAGAAGAAACTGTTCGCCGCCACGCGCAAGCGTATGGCGACAATCCGATTTATAAAAGCATGTTGGGTGTGGGCGGTATCTATCAATATCGCCTGCGCGGTGAAGACCATGCATGGACGCCCGAAAACGTGGCAGACCTGCAACATGCTGTGCGCGGCAACAATGCCAGCAATTA
>JALZVZ010000043.1 GCA_023299945.1 Altererythrobacter sp.
CAGAACGGTGAATTCATCACCTTCAAGGATAAGACCCATAGCAATGCCGGATACCGGACGCTCGATAGGAACGCCTGCATCCATCATCGACAGACAGCCGCCGCAAACAGTCGCCATAGATGACGAGCCGTTGGACTCTGTAATGTCTGAAAGAATGCGGATGGTGTAAGGGAAGTCTTCATGGCTAGGCAGTACCGGGTGCAGCGCGCGATAGGCGAGCTTACCGTGGCCGGTTTCGCGGCGGCTGGTGAAGCCAAAGCGGCCCACTTCGCCAACCGAATAAGGCGGGAAGTTATAGTGCAACATGAAGTTGTTGTACGACAGACCTTCCAAGCCATCGATCATTTGCTCAGCGTCTTTTGTGCCCAGCGTGGTGGTGCAGATCGCCTGCGTTTCACCGCGCGTAAACAATGCCGAACCATGGGTCCGCGGAAGCAGGCCAACCATCGCCTCAATCGGGCGAACTTCGTCAGTTTTGCGTCCGTCGATGCGCTGGCCATCTTTCAAGATAGCGCCGCGAACGATTTCGGATTCCAGCTTCTTCACGACCTTGCCTGCCGTCATTTGCGTCTGGCCGTCTTCCTCTGCGTAAGCTTCTTTCGCTTTTGCACGGGCAACATTCAGAGCGTCAGAACGCTGAGATTTGTCAGTCATCTTATATGCAGCGGCGATGTCTTTGCCGACGAGGGTTTTCAGCTTTTTCTTCATTGCTGAATTATCGTCTGCTGCGGGCAGATCCCATGGCTCTTTCGCTGCTTGTTCAGCCAGATCGATGATCGCGCCGATAACCTTGCGGCTTTCGTCATGCGCAAACATAATCGCGCCGAGCATGTCTTCCTCGGACAATTCCTTGGCTTCGGATTCAACCATCATCACAGCGTCTTGTGTCGCTGCAACGACCAGGTCGAGACGACCATCTTCGCCCAATGCGGCTTCTGGTTTGGGGTTGAGGATATATTCGCCATCATTGGAGAAACCAACGCGTGCAGCGCCGATTGGGCCCATGAATGGCAGACCGGAAATGGTCAAAGCCGCAGAAGCTGCAACCATTGCAACGATATCTGGTTCAGTTTCGCCATCATACGAAAGCACCTGACAGATTACGTTGATTTCGTTGTAGAAACCCTCTGGGAACAGCGGACGGCAAGGACGGTCAATAAGACGCGATGTCAGCGTCTCTTTTTCCGTCGCACGGCCTTCGCGCTTAAAGAAACCGCCTGGGATACGTCCAGCGGATGAGAATTTTTCTTGATAATGCACGGTCAGCGGGAAGAAGTCCTGCCCTTCGCGCACAGATTTGGCGGCGGTCACTGCGCACAGCACCACGGTTTCACCATAAGTGGCCATAACAGCGCCGTCTGCTTGACGGGCAACTTGGCCGGTTTCGAGAGTGAGGGTTTTGCCGCCCCATTCAATCGATACGGTTTTCTTGTCGAACATGTATTTTCCTTTTGATCCCGCATGACGCCTTATTGCGCGACGGGGCCTACTTGTGCCGGGGATTCCGTCCCGGTCCGGTATGGGGCGTCATTTCTTAGCCCCCAGGCAATCCCACCGAAATGTGGTCCTGCCCAATAGACAAAGGGCGGCCCATCTGAGCCGCCCTTTCAAACTCTTATTTACGAAGACCCAGCTTCGCGATCAGCTCGTTATAACGCTCAACGTCTTTCTTCTTGAGATAGGCGAGCAACGAGCGACGCTTATTGACCATCATCAAAAGGCCGCGGCGCGAATGGTTGTCTTTGTGGTTGCCTTTGAAGTGATCTGTGAGGTTAAGAATACGCGTTGTCAGGATCGCAACTTGCACTTCTGGGCTGCCGGTGTCCTTAGGATCACGGGCGTGTTCTTTGATAACTGTAGCTTTTTGTTCGGGTGAAATTGACATATTTCGTCTTTCTTACTCTGCGATATCAGGAAGGTTAAAACCCCGCACGATTTTGCTCGTGCCAGCGATAATCTCGATCAGTGCAACCGGCACATTCGCCAGCATTCCGCAATAGAGCCCATCGCTGTGGGGCAGATCAGACAAGACCCGGCCCGCTCGGACCGCCTGCGCGTCTGTCTGATCAAGGTTGAGGGCCGGGATATCGTCCAGCCCCGCCTCTAGCGGCAGGAGGAGGTCATTCAATGGCGCGCCACTACCAATTTGGTTGAGATTGTCCAGCGAAATCGCGTCTGTTTCGGCGAATGGCCCCGCCTTTGTGCGCCGCAGGTAAGTAACATGGCCGCAAGTACCCAGATGATGCGCAATATCACGCGCTAGGCTGCGGATATAAGTGCCCTTGGAAACATGGGCTGTCAGGGTGGCAGAATTGCTGGTGAGATCGGTCAGATCGAGGCTGTGGATCGTCACAGCCCGCGTTTTCAAAATGACCTCTTCGCCAGCCCGCGCCAAGTCATAAGCGCGCTTGCCGTTTACTTTCAGCGCAGAGTAGGCTGGCGGCACTTGCTCGATAGCGCCGGTAAAATGCGGTAGCGAAGCTGCCACTTCCTCGCGGCTTGGGCGCACGTCGCTGGTTTCGACCACCTCGCCCTCTGTATCCAGCGTGTCGGTCTGTTCGCCAAATTGAACCGTAAATTCGTAGATTTTGGTCGCATCCAACATGCGCCCCGCCAGCTTGGTCGCCTCACCCAAAGCAATCGGAAGCACGCCTTCAGCCAGCGGATCAAGCGTGCCGCCATGCCCAACCTTCGTTTTGGCGTAGAGCCCTTCGCGCAGGTTCCGCTTCACCGCGCCCACGCCCTGCGTCGAGCCAAGCCCGCGCGGCTTATCCAAGATGATCCAGCCGTGAGGTGCTGGATGAACCGGATCAGGACGCTGGGTCATGCAGGTTCAGTGTCCGCCCCGCCCAGCGAAAACACCGGCGTTTGGCCAAATACAATTTTGTTCATGACTAACGCTGTGACGACTGACAAGATCAGCGTCACCGCCATGCCGTGAATGTAATGCGCAGGCTCCCACACCATGCTCCAAAACGCATAAAACGCGACGCCGGTGACAACGCCGATCATCGCTGCGCCAGCCTTCACATTCTTGAACAATAGGCACACGACAAAAGCGGATAGGATCGGCATGGAAAGTAATCCGTACAGCTCTTGCACCGTGTTGATCAGGCTTTCCTGACTGGCGAAAAACGGCACCAGCAATAACGCGAGCACCGACATGGCGATCGAAACAATCGCGCTCAGCTTTGCGACAGACTTTGGCCTATCAACATAGGCCTCGTGAATGTCGCAAACATAGAGCGCAGCCGACGCATTGAGGATCGAGTTAAACGTGGTGAGCACGGCGGCGGCCAATGCGGCTGCGAATGCTCCCGATAGCCATACTGGCAGCACATCACCCACGATCCGGCCGTATGCGGCATCGCCGACATCACCATACAGTTTGTAGGATACGATACCCGGAATGACGACAATCGCAGGCACAATAACCAAACGAATGCCCGCCGCTGTCAGCACGCCCTTTTGCGCCTCTTTGATATTGGGTGCCGCCATGGCGCGCTGAGTAATAGTTTGGTTTGTCGACCAGTAGAACGTCTGGATGAAGATCATGCCCGTCAGCAGCGTGTGCCACGGGATCGGGCTGTCATTGCCACCGATTAAAGTCAGACGGTCCGCCGGAATACCCGTGAGGTCAAAATCAATCGCTTTCAAAGCGAGGTAAACAACCAAAAGCGCGAGCCCGAGGATCAGTACGCCGGAGTATGTATCCGACACAGCCACCGCCCGCAGCCCGCCGAAAATCGCATAGGCTGCACCAACGCTGGCGAGGATAACCGAGACGATCAAAATGTTGCTGAGCCCCGTGTCCAGCCCAACCATGGAAAGCAGAAAAAGCGAGCCGCCGTACAAAATCGCGGGCAGAAAAATGAACAAATTGCCCAGCAAAAACAAAACGCTAATCAGTGCACGAATGTGTTTGTCATTATACTTCTTTTGCAAAAGCTCAGTCGTCGTGGTGCAATTGTTTTTGTAATAGACCGGCAGGAATACAAAAGTCAGCACAAGCAAACCTGCAACCGCGGCAAATTCCCACCACGCCAG
>JALZVZ010000044.1 GCA_023299945.1 Altererythrobacter sp.
CCTCCCACGCAATTCGCTTGCAAAAGAGCGCGTAATCGCTTGATAGGCTCGGTCCATGAAAAGCTATCTCACCACGCCCATCTATTACGTCAACGCCGCTCCGCATATTGGCCATGCGCATACATCGGTGATGGCCGATATTTTGAAGCGCAATAAGCTGGCGCGCGGCATGGATGTGCGCCTGTCTACGGGCTGCGATGAGCATGGGCAGAAAAATCAGGAGGCAGCAGAGGCATTGAACCTTGCGCCTCAGGACTATCTCGACCAGCGCGCCGAAGAATTTCAGCGCCTGTTCGATCTGGTTGGTGTGGATTACGATTATTATGTTCGCACCACGAGGCCCGGCCACAAGGAAGCGGTTGCACGCGCAGAGCAGCAATTGTTCGACGCCGGATTGATCGTGAAGAAGAGCTACACCGGCAAATATTGCAAGGGCTGCGAGCAGTTCAAAAAGGAAAGCGACCTTACCGAGGATGATCGCTGCCCCGAACACAACAATATCGAGCTGGAGCTAATTGACGAGCCCAATTACTTCTTCCCGATGGAGCCATACCGCCAGCGCCTGATCGACCACATCAATGCCAATCCTGACTTTGTCGATCCGCCAATGTACCGCGGCGAATTGCTGAAAATGCTGGCAGAGCCGCTGGAGGATCTCAGCATATCACGCCCCAAAGCGCGCGTTTCATTGGGGATAGAGCTGCCGTTTGACGCCGATCATGTGACTTATGTGTGGTTTGATGCTCTTCTCAACTATCTCACCAATCTGGAATTTCCGGGTGGCGATTATCAAGATTGGTGGAGCGAATGCCGCCATCTGATTGGCAAAGATATTCTCAAAACCCACGGCGTCTATTGGCCCACCATGCTGATGGCGCTCGACTTGCCCTTGCCCAAGGGTCTGGTCGTACATGGCCATTGGCTGGGCGATGGCGGCGTGAAGATGTCGAAGACGCTGGGCAATGTCGTCGATCCGATTGAGGTCGCTGAGAAATACGGCGTTGATGCCTTGCGCTATTACCTTGCGCGCCACATGCGCACCGAAAGCGATAGCCAAATCTCCGCTGAGACGATTGCTCAGGTTTACTCCAGCGAACTGGCGAACAAATTTGGTAATCTGCTCAGCCGTGCAGGCAAATTTGCAAAAGCGCGCTTTGACGGTGTTCCGCAGATGGGCCAGCTGACCGAGGCCGATGAAGCTGTGCGGGCAAAGGCTTTGGCTGCGGCGCAAGGTTTGGCCAAGGAAATCACTCTGACGCAATTGCCTGAACGCGTTGCCGCTTTGGTGGATGCCGCAGAGGAATTGAACGCCTATTTTGCCCATAGCGCGCCTTGGGATCTGATGAAGGAAGAGGCGACGCAGCCGCGCGCAGGCACGGTGGTTTATGTCGCGCTCGACAGCCTGCGATTGCTGTTTGAGGCATTGCGGCAAGTCATCCCCGTATCGTCTGACAAGGCGTTGGCGATGATGGGCGTGGATTTACCAGCTGCACCTTGGTCGCCTGCATTGGATCAGCTTCAAGGCGGCGCACCGCTGGGCGATATCGAAGTGCTATTTGCAAGAGTCGACTAAGCCGCTAAACCTATAGGTTATGAAAAACATTCCTGGTCCAAACCGCTTCGCCTTGATCATCGCTCTGCTGCTGCCTGCCTATTTCATGGTGGCCGCCTTGGGCACAAAATTCGGGTTTTGGGATTTCAAGACCGGGCTGCTTTCGCTAACTTTTGGCGCTGGAATTTGGCTGATCGGCATTGTTGCATTGGTGGCCCTCGTCACGCTGATCATGGCTGTGCGCAAGGCTCCGCGCAATGGCTGGCTTGCATCGCTGGTCGCTCTGCTCATTCCCTTGGGATTTGTCGGATTTGGCGCGAACGCAGCAGGGGTAGGAGAAGCCAATCCGATCCATGATGTCGCGACCGATGTGATCAATCCGCCCAGTTTTTCTGACCCGACGATGGATGCGCGCCGGGCAGAGCAATCCAATCCGCTGCCCAAATATGATGTGCCCTTGGGCAAATTGCCGCCATGGCAAGGCGCTGACGAGGCGCTAAAAAGCCAATCTCACGCGCAGTTCATTGCAAAAAATTATGGTGATCTCACGCCCGTGCCTTTGGGTGACACATCGCCAGAAGACGCTCTGATCGCAGTGAAGACCGCGATGGAAGATATGGGTTTTGACGATGTCGTCGCCGATCCAGAAGCCATGCGGGTCGAAGGGGTGGCAGAGACGTTTTGGTTCGGCTTTAAAGATGATGTTGTTGCGCGCATTGCGAATAGCAAAGTCGACTTGCGTTCAGTCAGCCGTGTGGGCCAATCCGACCTTGGCGCCAATGCCAAACGTTTGAGCGAATTGCGCGGTAAAATCGTCGCTGAACTCGGCGAATAATCAGCCCTTAAATTGCGCCACTGCCAGAGCGCTGCGTTGGAATACGGTCAGCACACAGAGCGCTGCAAAACCGTAAGCGAGCGGGATAAAATAGGCAGGGAATAGCGCCATCGCACTCAACACAATCACCGTTTCTGTCCCCTCTGCCAGCCCCGTGGAATAGAAAAAGCTCTTCTTCCCATGCGCGGCAGTTTCCTCTCCGCGCTGCGCCGCGATCACAGCAAATGCGAGGAAGCTCACCCCCGTCAGCACGAAGCTGGCGGTCAGCACCAAAGCCGCCAGAGTATTGTCCGCGCTGACAATCCCAAATGCCACCGGCACGCTGACGTAAAAGGCAAAATCGGCAACAATATCGAAATATCCACCAAGCTGTGTTGGCCCATTTGCGCGCGCGACCGCGCCGTCCAGCCCGTCGAGCAATCGGTTCGTTAGGATCAGCACAAAGCCCAGTCCGAAATTCCCAAAGGCAATCGCTGCTGCGCCGCCAAGCCCAATCGCGAGCCCGGCAAATGTCAGCATGTTGGCGGAAATGCTAGCCCGCGCCAAGCCGCCGCCAATCGCATTCAATGGCGGATCGATCAACGGGCGGATTTTGGCATCAAACATGGGCTAGCTCCACGTTACCAGCCCAATCCACGCACCAGTCATTGCTGTGGCTATATTGCCCGCAATCCAGCTCTTGATGCCCAGACCCGCTGCCTCTGCCCGCCGCTCTGGACACAATGTACCAATTGTCGAGACCAGCAGGCCTATACTGGCAAGGTTTGCCACTCCGCACAGCGCATAAGTCACGATCAGCAGACTGCGCGGGCCCAATGTGCCATCCGGCAAAGCGGCCAATTCCAAATAGGCGACATATTCGTTTAGGATCACCTTAGTGCCCATCAAACCGCCAGCCGCCTGCGCCTCTGCCCAAGGCACGCCGATCAGCCACATCAGCGGCGAAAACAGCCAACCGAACACGCGTTTCAGGCTCAATGCCTCGCCGCCAACCAGCGGCAATAAAGCCAAGACTTGATCGACCAAATTGACCAGCGCAAACACAACCATGATGATCGCAATGACAGCAAGGAACAGCTGCATACCATCCATCGTGCCTTTGACGATGGCATCGATACTGCCTTCATATTTGAGGCCAGCTTCGTCTTTTTCCACCTCGGTCGCTGCCTCGCCTTTATCGGGCACCATCAGTTTTGCGATCAGCAGCGCGGCGGGCAACGATACCAGAGATGCAGCAATCATATGGCCCACCGCATCCGGCACGGTTTTCGACAAGGTTGTCGCATAAAGGATCAAGATTGCGCCGCTGATCGTTGCCATCGCCAGCACCATCACTTGGAACAATTCTGCACGGCTCATCTTGGCGAAATAGGCGCGCACCACCAACGGGCTTTCGACCACGCCGAGGAACATGTTTGCGCCGCCCGACAGGCCGACCACCCCGCTCACGCCCAATGTTCGGCGCAGCAGATACGACAGACCATTGACCATCCAGCGAAGCACGCCCCAATGCCAAAGCAATGCAGCCAGCGCGCTAAACACGATCACCAGCGGCAAGATTTGAAACGCGATTACCAAGGGTGCATCTGC
>JALZVZ010000045.1 GCA_023299945.1 Altererythrobacter sp.
ACCGTGCCGCAAGGGCGCTTAGGGCTGGAGACGATCCGGACTTTGCTGGAGCGGCTCGGTGATCCGCATAAGCGCTTACCTCCTGTGTTCCACGTTGCTGGCACCAATGGCAAAGGCTCGACTTGCGCATTTCTGCGCGCGATGCTGGAGGCCGATGGGAAGCGCGTGCACGTCACGACCTCCCCGCATCTGGTGCGCTATAATGAGCGGATACGGCTTGCGGGCGAGCTGATTTCAGACGAGGCGCTGGCGCGTATTCTGGAGGAGGTTCTCAATAAGGGCAGCGATCTCAATCCAAGTTTTTTCGAAGTCACCATTGCCGCAGCCTTCCTCGCTTTCAGCCGAACGCCCGCCGATGTATGCGTGGTAGAAGTCGGCCTAGGCGGCAGGTTTGATGCGACCAATGTGCTGGAGCCAGAGGTCCTCGCCGCCTGCGGGATCGCAGCGCTGGGCATTGATCACGAACGGTTCTTGCTCGCGCCAGAAGACGGCGTTCCGACAGAGCCAATGGCGCGGATTGCGTTTGAGAAAGCGGGCATTGCGAAGGGTGGGGTGCCGCTGGTGGTGATGGCTCCGCAATATTCAGACATAGTGCTGCACCAGCTACGTAAGAGCGCGCGAGATGCAGACGCGCCCTTGGTGGAAATGCAAGTCGGTGAGGAGTTGAAGCTTGGCGCTGTGCCGCCCGCTTTGCGCGGTGTGCACCAATTGCAGAACGCGGCTTTGGCGGTAGCAATGATCCGCGAACAGGACACGCTGACGGTCTCTCCTAAAGCAATTGAGACAGGCGTTTCACGCGCCACTTGGCCAGCCCGAATGCAACTGCTCGCCAAGGGACCGCTGACCGGAACACGCGAAGTGTGGCTCGACGGCGGACACAATCGCAGCGCGGGTGATGCGCTGGCGGCGGAGTTCGAGGGCCACTCCATCCACCTCATAATTGGCATGCTGGATGTCAAAGATCCGGCGGCAATTTTGGAACCGCTCGCAGGCTCCATTCGCAGCGTCACAGCGGTGCCCATCCAAGGCTATGACTGCCACCCCGCATCTGCTTTCGGCCCAGATGCAGGCGCTGCAGACACGGTCGAGGACGCGCTACTCGGCATCCCCTCAGACGATTACCCCATCCTCATCGCAGGATCGCTTTACCTCGCTGGCGAAGTGCTGCGCGCCAATGATGAGATACCGGATTAAATCTCTACAAGTTAGATTTCAGGTTCTGGCGGTGGTGCGTTCTTATTCGCATTATTGCCGCCCTGACGCCACCACTCAATGAGACACAAGAACACCGCGAACAATCCGATCAACGTGGTGAGAATAAAGACATCGTAATAGCCCTGCTCCTCAATCATCTGGCCCAAAGCAGGCCGACCCAATGTGCCTACCAACAATGTCAGTGATGACAGCAAAGCAAACTGGACTGCACTATAACCTTTGGCCACGATGCTTGATAGATACGTGACGAACGCTGTCCCAGCGATACCAACTGCAATGTTCTCGGCAAAAATTGCGACGATCAGTTTCGCTAAATCGGCATCCCCTCCCATTTGGGTCGCAATCCAGCTTACGCCAATCGCGTCAGTGAAAGACTGGACAATTGGACCTCCCAAGGCCAAGTCAGCATAGATAAGGTTGGTTAGCGCTGCCAAGAGCGCTCCCAAGGTCAGAGTCATCATCCGACCAATAGCCGTGAGCAGATAACCACCCAAAGCGATTCCGATCATAATGGCTGCCACACCAAAACCTTTCGACGCCACCGCAACCTCATCCTTGGTGTATTCCAACTCGCCGAGGTAGAACGGATAGGCAAAACTGCCCCAAATCGCATCGGTAATCCGGTAGGTCAGCACCAGCGCAATCACGAGGATTGCCGCCCAGCGCAAACGCCCGATAATCTCTGCCAATGGCAGGATAAGCGCGCGGTAACCGTGGTCCAGCGCATTATCCCATTTGCCGGTAACAGGCGCTTCTTGCGCTAAGACATGCTTGCCCTTTTTGCGCATGCTTTCCAGCCAGGCGGCAATCATGCCGGGAATAACCACTGTGGCCAGCACGATTAGCGGGCCCATTGTTGCAACAAAAGCGGTGGAATCTGGCCGCGCATCTGGATCAGAAGTGAGCGAGCGGACCATAAACACCAGCACCGTAACCAACGCCCACAGCCACAATGCGCCCACCCCGCCCAGCGCCGCAGCGCGGACTTTCGGGTTCAATTGTCCAGGTTGACGCAGCGTGTTGAGGTTCGCCTTTTCTGCCGCTTTTGCCTCTTCGTTGCGTTCTGCATCAGGGGCGAACAATCCGAGAAAACCTACCGCCAGCAGTATCACACCCATCGTCGCATAGACCGTAGGCCAACCCAGCCGCTCTGCCATAAACAGTGCGAGCGCACCGCCGACGAGAGCCGCAGCGCGGTAACCCATTTGGTATACGGTGGAGAGAATATCAATGGAGGCGGTTTCATCCGCCACATCCACCCGCCAAGCATCGATCACAACGTCCTGCGTCGCGCTGGCAAAAGCGCAGATGCCTGCCAGCAAAGAGAACATACCCAATGCCGTCAGCGGATTAATCAACGAAAGAACAAACAGGATCGCGCCGAGCAGAATTTGCGCCGTGACGATCCATTGCTTGCGTTTACCTAGCCTGTTCAGAAAAGGAATATCCACGCGGTCGAGTGCCGGTGACCACAGGAATTTAAACGCGTACGCCAGTCCAATCAGCGAAAACACGCCCATCGTCTCAACATCAACCTTGGCATCTGTCAGCCACGCGTAAAGCGTGCCCAGCAGCAGCGCATAGGGCAGCCCGCTGGCAAAGCCGAACAGGAGCATAAAACCCGTCTTACGATTGGTCAGCGCCAATCCAAGCGCCCGCATGGATGACTTCTTTGGTTCTGCCTTGGCAGCTGACATTGTGGTACTTCCTTCCCCAACCCGAATAATTGTGCCATCTCTAGCGGCGCTTAACCCAAATAGGAATGCCGCGATGAACGCTAGCGCAACGCATGTCCCCAGTTTGCAGCCCAAACGCTCTCCCACTGCCGGTCAATTGGCCTTGGCGACGGTGATTGCGGAGGGGAAAAGTCGCCGAGGTGACCGAATTACCACTCTGCCCGCGCGGCTTTATACCGATCCTGCCCATTTTGCCGCTGAGAAGGCGGCGCTGTTTGATCGTTTACCGCAAGTTATTTGCACCAGCGCTTTATTGCCCAATGGCGGAATGGCCGTGCCGCATGATGCCACGGGCCGCCCCCTGCTGATAACGCGCGATGCAGATGGCACAGCGCATGTTTTCCTCAATGTCTGCCAGCACCGCGGCACACGTCTGGTTGAGGGCAATGACGCCCAATGCACCAAGAAATTGGTGTGCCCCTATCACGCTTGGACCTACCGCTTGGATGGCAAATTGCTGGCCATGCCCCGCCCTGAAACCTTCCCCGGCCTCGATAAATCTGATCATTCCTTGAAAGAATTGCCCAGTTTTGAGAGCGGCGGGATGATTTGGTTTGCTCCGGTTCAAGACGCAGATTTTTCCGATGCTGCGCGCTTGGGCGAGGATTTCAGCGCATTTGGCATGGATGACATGCATCTTTTCCGGCGCAAAACTCACACGGTCAAAGGCAATTGGAAACTGATCATGGATGCTTTTTTAGAAAGCTACCATGTCACCCGCTTGCATGCGAACACGATCGGGCCGTTTTTTACCGATGGCGAAACGGCGGGCGATCAAGTGGGGCCACATTCCCGCAGTGCCGTCGGCCGGCTAGAAGAGATGGAGGGCGTTGACCTTACCGATATCGAAGCGATGCGCCGCATCGTGACCTTTGCCTATCAATTGCTGCCCGCGACGATCGTGATCCCCAGCCCTGATTACGTAAATATCATGGTGCTGATGCCGCAGGCACACGATGAAACCTTGGTGGAGGATTTCATGCTGATCCCCGAAGAGCCCAAAACAGACAAGGCGCTAGACCATTGGGAACGCAGCTGGAACCTGCTGGATGGCGGCGTGTTTGCGTCCGAAGATTTCCGCGCAGCAGAACTTGGTCAGCAAGGCCTTGAAAGCGGCGCGATTGAGCACTTGACCATGGGAACGCTGGAGACGGGCATCACGCGTTTCAGCGAAATCGTCGATCAAGCGTTGCGAGCAGCACAGTAACCGCCTAGGCGCGCCCCTATGACCAATACTCCCCGCCAAGAAGGCCGCCCCGAAGGCGAACGCATTGCCAAATTGCTGGCCCGCGCCGGTGTCGCCAGCCGCCGCGAGGTGGAGCGTATGATCGCAGATGGCCGCGTCGCTATTCGCGGCAAAGTGCTCGATACGCCCGCCACCATCATTCCCAATTTGCACGGCGTCACCGTTGACGACAAACCCGTTGGCAAGCCGGAACCGACCCGACTGTTCGCTTTTCACAAGCCATCAGGGCTGCTTACAGCCGAGCGCGATTTCTCTGGCAAAGCGACAATTTACGATGCTTTGCGCAATGCTCTGCCATCAGACACACCGCGCATCATGCCGGTTGGCCGCTTGGATTTGAACACCGAAGGCCTGCTTCTGCTCACCAATGATGGCGGGTTGAAACGGCAGATGGAGCTGCCCTCCACCGGTATCACCCGCACTTACCGCGCGCGCACCTATGGTGATGTGACGCAGCAAATGCTGGAAAGCCTGATGGATGGTATTGAGGTGGATGGTATCCGCTACGGGCCTATCGATGCCAATCTGGAGGCACGTACCAAAAATGCCAGCGGCAGCAATCAATGGATCGAAGTGCGCATCACAGAAGGCAAAAACCGCGAGGTCCGCCACGTGCTTGAGCATCTCGGCCTTCAGGTCAGCCGCTTGATCCGCACAGCATATGGCCCGTTTGAGCTGGGCGAGCTTGGCCGGGGCCAGGCTGTGGAAGTGCGCAAGGGTGATCTTGGCCGCTTCCAAAGCGATTTGAAGCGCGGCGGACGCGAATAACGCAATGGCCGGTTTGAGAATTATTGCTGGCGATTGGCGCGGCCGCAAAATGACTGCGCCTAAGGGTGAGGCCACGCGCCCCACCGCTGATCGAACCCGCGAAACTCTGTTCAATATGCTGACCAGCCGCTTGGGCGCGTTCAATGACTTGCGCGTCGCTGACTTGTTCGCAGGCTCTGGCGCGCTGGGCCTAGAGGCTTTGTCACGCGGCGCTGCACATTGTATTTTCGTCGAACAGGACCGCGCCGCCGTGGACACGATCCGCGCCAACATCAGCACATTGGATGCACGCAGCCGCAGCGATGTGCGGCAAACATCGG
>JALZVZ010000046.1 GCA_023299945.1 Altererythrobacter sp.
CCTTGGAGCCAAATGAGGCGCTGTTTAAAGGCGCGCGCGGCGGCGCATTGTCCCAAGGCATGGTGCAAAAGGCGACGGCAAAAGCGCGCAAAGCTCTCGGCCTGCCCGACACCGCCACGCCCCACGCTTTGCGCCACAGTTTCGCCACGCATTTGTTGGGCGCAGGCGCTGATTTGCGGTCTTTGCAAGAATTGCTCGGCCATGCTTCGCTGGGCTCGACCCAAATTTACACTCAGGTGGATGCGGCGACTATGCTAGAGAATTACCGCGATGCGCATCCGAGAGCCGGAAAAAGGGCTAGGAAGAAACAATAGACACAAGAGGGAGAGATGCGATGAGGGCAATGGCATTGGTTTTGGGCGTAGCAGGCTGCGCATTTGGATATGCTTATTACAGTGGAGCTTTAACCAGCTCGAACACCAGCGAGGGATATGAGCGCGGCAATTATTACGCGAAATGCGACACTGATTATTTGCAAAGCGCATCGCATTTGGGCTTCCGCGCATCATCCAACCAATGCGAATGTTTTGATGACAAGCTTCAACAGATTACCCCAGCACAGCAGCGCGCGGCCTATAAATCTCTCGAGGACCGCCTGACCTTAGCCTTTATGGGCAAAGCAGGGGCAAAGGTTGAAGGCTCCAATGTTACCTATAATGATGATGCCCTTGGCGAAGTAAGCGCGGATGTTAAAATCGAAACCAGCGGCAATGCGATCATGGAGCAATGCGGGATGTTTTAGGCTGTGCGCAGCTGCATTTGCTTGATCAGAGTTTGCCGTATGTCATTCTGGTTTTCCCGGATCATGCTCGGGATCAAAAATGCATCAATGATTAGCCAGATGAAGCCCACGAGGATGAAATATGACAGTATCTGAAAGCTGGCCGAAATCGGCCTGCCTAAATATGGGTGAGAATAGCAAGTTTAGGCAACTCGTCCTTCAATAGCGTCCCAGATCATACCCGCTAAATCCGTTCCATCGAAGTTCGAAATCGCGACAATACCCGTGGGCGAGGTCACATTGATCTCAGTTAGCCATTTGCCGCCGATCACATCGATGCCTACAAATGTCAGGCCGAGCCGTTTCAGCTCTGGGCCCATGGCGGCGCAAATCTCTTCCTCGCGCGGCGTCAGACCCGTTTTCTCTGCCGAGCCGCCCATTGCCAAATTGCTGCGGAACTCGCCCTCGCCCGGAATGCGGTTGATTGCGCCTGCGACTTCGCCGTCGATTAAGACAATGCGTTTGTCGCCTTCGGACACTTCGGGGAGAAATGGCTGCACCATATGCGGCTCGGGCCAAGTCTGGTTGAAGACTTCAAACAAAGCGGTGAGATTGTCACCGCTTTCCGGCACGCGGAAGATCGCCTTGCCGCCATTGCCGTGGATCGGTTTGACCACGACCGCGCCATGCTCGGCCATAAAGTGCTTCACCTCGTCAGAACTGCGCGTGATCAGCGTGGGCGGCATAAATTCGCGGTAATCAAGCACCATCACCTTCTCCGGCGCATTGCGCACAGAGGTGGGGTTGTTGACCACAAGTGTTTCATCCGCAATCCGGTCGAGCAGATGGGTGGCGGTGATATAGCCCATGTCGAACGGCGGGTCTTGGCGCATCAAAATGACATCAATGTCGCGCCCCAGATCGAGGCGCTCATAGGCGCCTTTGGTGAAATGATCGCCTTCAACGCGCTGGACGGTGACGGGAGCGCATTCGGCCATGAGACGGTCATCAGCGTCTAAAGTCAGGCTTTCGACGTGATATTCGTAGATGGTGTGACCGCGTGCCTGAGCCGCCTCCATCAGTGCAAAAGAGCTGTCGCCAGCTATATTCACGCTTTCGATGGGGTCCATTTGTACGGCAATTTTTAGCGGCATGCGTGCGTTTCCTTAAGGCATCCAAGCGTTGATGATGTGGCGCGGAGACGCGCCGGGTGCAAGCAGTATGACGTCGATGCGGATATCTTCGCCGTTTTTTGCGTAATCATAGGCGGCAATTTCGGTCGCGGCGGCAACGCGGGCCAGGCGGCGCTCGTCTATGGCGATGTCGAGGTCGGCGGCACGTTTGCGCCATTTGACCTCGACGAAAGCGATCAGTGCGTCTTTGCGCGCAATGAGATCAATTTCACCGGCGGCATTACGGACGCGCTCAGCAAGAATTTCATAGCCCTGCCCCTTGAGGAAATGGCCAGCCAATTGTTCGGCATCGCGTCCCTGTTGCTCAGCGCGTTGCCTCGTGGCAGGCGTTTTCACTGTTTGAGCTCCATCGCGCGGGCGTAGAGAACTTTACGGTCAAGCCCCGTTGCTTTGGCCACTTCGCCTGCGGCTTGCGATATTTTGAGCGTTTTCAATGCCTCCGCCAGCAGCGCGTCAGGATCACCCGCAAATGCTTGATCTTCAGGCGGGCCGATCAGCAGTACTATCTCACCCTTGGGCGGATTGCTGGTATAATATTCGGCCAATTGCGCGGCGCTGCCCTTGCGGCATTCCTCGTGCAATTTGGTGATCTCGCGCGCCACAGCAATTTCGCGTGTCGGCCAAATTTCGGCAATCGCATGCAGGCTCTTCACCAGACGCGGGCCGGTTTCGTAATAGATCAGCGTGGCTTTGGTCGCGGCAAATTCTTCGAGAGCCGCGATCCTCGCCTTCTCCTTAACCGGCAAAAATCCGGCAAACAGAAATTTGTCATTGGGGAGTGCACTTAGCGTCAATCCTGCAATCACGGCACAGGCACCGGGCAAGGTTGTGATCGCAATGCCCGCCTCGCGCGCATCCTTCACTAGGCGAAAACCGGGATCCGAAATGATCGGTGTGCCTGCATCGCTGACCAAAGCGACTGCCTCGGTGCGGGCCCGATCAATCAAAGATGCCCTTGCCCCCTCGCCTGAATGATCGTCATAGCGCTGCATTCGCTTGGATATTTTCAGCGCTTTCAGCAATTTGCCCGTCACCCGCGTATCCTCGCAAGCGACCACATCACAGCGTTGCAAAATGTCGACAGCGCGAAGAGTTATATCGCCGAGATTGCCAATCGGTGTAGCGACAATGTAAAGGCCAGCGCTAAGAGGCTCAGGAATGGGTGTATTATTATCAGTCACAGACGTGGCTTTTGGGACTGTAAATTGGGAACGGCAAGCATGAAGCGCAATTTGTTCAATCGACGCAACGTAATGATCGCAGGCACAGCAGCCTTTTTGGCCGGCTGTCAGGTCGTACCAAAAACTGGACCCACAGTCTCGCAAGCGCCTCAGCCGCGCCCAAGTGCGACGACACTACCAACCGATCAAACGCGCCACCGGATTGCTTTGCTTGTGCCGATGACAGGTAGCAATGGCGAGGTTGGTCAATCGCTTGCCAATGCGGCGAATATGGCGCTGCTCGATACAAATGCGTCGAACCT
>JALZVZ010000047.1 GCA_023299945.1 Altererythrobacter sp.
CAGCAATGGAACTGACCGAGTATGATTTGGTCGGCTTTTCATTGGGTAGCCGCACCTGTGCACGCGCCGTTATTGATGGCCTCAGGCCGCGCCGTCTTGTCCTATCGGGCATGGGTCTAGAGGGGCTGGCGGGATGGTCGAAGCGCGCCGATTTCTTCATCGATGCAATCGACCGGTTCGACGAGATTAAACGCGGCGATCCAGCTTTCATGGCCAAATCGTTCATGAAAACGATGAATGTCGACCGCGTCGCCGCGCGGCAATTGCTGCTGGCGGTGGATGATACAGAAGCAGACGAGCTGGCCGCAATCACTATGCCAACAATGGTGCTGTGCGGGGCGGATGACCGCGACAATGGCTTTGCACCGGACCTTGCCGATATATTGCCCCTAGGCGAATATGCTGAAATTCCTGGAACCCATATGAGCAGCGTTGCACAAGGCGCGATGGGGGATGCTATACTACAGTTTGTGGGGGCATCAGAATGACCGAGCAGAAGCTCACAATTAAACTCTGGTTGATTGGCCTGGCGATGTTTGGCGTGCTTATCATCATGAGCCAAATTCGCGGCGATGCCAGCGATTATACTATCCTTGATCATCAGGCCGCAGGCACAGCAGCCATGGTTGATACGATCCAAGCGGATTGGCGCGCCAACGGTATACGCACGCTTGCGATTGTCTCCATGATTGGTGACCTCATTTTCATCGGCTTTTACGGCTGGGGCAGCGTGGTTGCAGGGCGGAGCTTAGCTCGCGCAGCAAGCGGCAATGTGCTGCGCGCGGTCGGTGGCATTGTCGCGCTCGCTGGAATGGTCTTTTTGTTCACCGACTATGTCGAGACGATCTGCCAATTCTTGCAGATGTGGCCAGAGAAAGGCAGCGATCCGCTCGCCGCCACTGCCGCCTTTATGCAGCCGATAAAAAGCGCAGCCTTTGTGGTCACATTTATCGGCGTGATCGCGGGCCTGATGGTTCACCGCATTTCAGGGCGAAATGCTTGATTAGAGCGCTGCAACCCGCCAAACTGATTTCAATAGAAACAAAGTTCCCTCCGGAGAGAAAACCGATGAAAAGATTCACCCCAATTGCCCTTAGTGCGCTGGCACTGGTTATGTCCGCGCCGGCCTATGCTGATGGCCATACAGGCGGCCCCACTGCTGAGGCCGCTGATGATAGAACCGATGAGTTCCCGCTGACCCCGCAGGGCGCGTCTGATTGGGTCGATATGGTGGAGGCCGACATGGCCAGCTTCGGGGTTGATGCTGCGCGCATCGCATGGATCAACTCCACCTACATCATTCACGATTCAGATGAGCTCGCGGCAAAATACGGCGCAGAGGGCACTAAGAAATCGGTCGCTTATGCCAATGATGCTGCAAAATATGCCGCGATCCCCGGCCTTGCAGCGGACGTGAAGCGCAAACTCGATATGCTGCGCAATTCCATCGTTATGCCTGCGCCTGTGCGCGAAGGCGCAGCGGACGAATTGGCGAGCATCGCGACCAAATTGGGCTCTGCTTACGGCAAAGGCAAAGCCACGCTAAACGGCGAGGAGGTCGCTGGCGTCGATGTTGAGGCAGAGATGGGTAGCTTAACCCGCACGCCCGCTGAGAAGGCAGAAATGTGGGAAAGCTGGCACAATAATGTCGGGGCGCCAATGAAGGACGATTATGTCCGCATGACGGCCATCGCCAATGAAGGCGCAAAGGATTTGGGCTATGATGATTTGGGTGCAATGTGGCGCTCCAATTACGATATGGACCCCGATCAATTCGCCGCTGAAACAGAACGTATGTGGCAAGAGGTCAAACCGCTTTACCTCGCGCTGCACACCTATGTTCGCACCAAGCTCAATGAGAAATATGGCAACGATGTCCAAGCCGCCGCTGGCCCAATCCGCGCCGATTTGCTCGGCAATATGTGGGCGCAGGAATGGGGCAATATCTACCCGCTGGTGGCTCCAGAAGGTGCTGGCGACATTGGTTATGACCTCACCAAGCTGATCGAAGACAAGGGCTGGGACGAGAAGGAAATGGTCAAAGTGGGCGAGCAGTTCTTCTCCTCACTCGGCTTTGATCCGTTGCCCGAAACCTTCTGGGAACGCAGCCAATTTGTGAAGCCTGCCGACCGCGAAGTTGTGTGCCATGCCTCTGCTTGGAACCTCGATAATATTGATGATCTGCGCATCAAAATGTGCATCAAGCGCAATGCCGATGATTTTAAAGTGATCCACCATGAGCTGGGCCATAATTACTATCAGCGCGCCTATAACAAAGAGAGCTATCTCTATCTCACCGGCGCAAATGATGGCTTCCACGAAGCGATTGGCGATATGATTTCGCTCTCGATTACGCCAGAATATCTGGTCCAGATTGACATGCTTGACCGCGACCAAGTGCCATCGGCGGACAAAGACATCGGCCTATTGCTGCGCGAGGCGATGGACAAAGTTGCTTTCCTGCCGTTTGGCCTGATGGTTGATCGTTACCGCTGGAGCCTGTTCGATGGCTCTGTCGCGCCGGAAAATTACAACCAAGCTTGGACCGATTTGCGTACCGAATATCAAGGGATTGTCCCTCCGGTAGAACGGCCCGCCGATGCATTTGATCCGGGCGCAAAATATCATATCCCGGGCAATGTGCCCTACACGCGCTATTTCCTCGCGCGCATCCTGCAATTCCAATTCTACAAAGCCGCCTGCGATACCGCAAAGTGGGAAGGGCCGCTGCACCGCTGCTCTTTCTATGGCAATGAAGAGGTTGGCGAAAACTTGAATGCCATGTTGGAAATGGGCGCGTCAAAGCCTTGGCCCGATGCGCTGGAGGCTTTCACCGGCACGCGGCAAATGTCCGGCAAAGCGATGGTCGATTATTTCGCCCCGCTGATGGAATGGCTTGAGGAACAAAACAAAGGGAAGCCGCAGGGGTGGTGAGGGCTTTAGCCTTTGCTACTGGGCTAGCGTTGATGCTGGCCGGATGCTCGCTGGCAGAGGGGGAAGTTGCTTCGGCGAGCTCCTCTGACGCAGGCTTGTCTGGCATATTGTTCGTGGCGAATAAGCGCGGCAACACCTTGTCCAAAATCGACCTTGAAACGGGCGGCGAAATTAAGCGCGTCGCCAGTTGCACCAATCCGCATGAATTGGCGACTTCGCCCGATGGCAGGTATGTCGCGCTGGCCTGCTATGGCGGGACGACAGTCGATATTTTCCAGACTGGCGATTTGAACCGAATCTTGCGGCATGAACTTGGTGCAAACGCGCGTCCTCATGGCATTGTCTGGCACAAAAACGGATCAATTTATGTGACTGCTGAGGGGCAGAAGGCTATTTATAAGCTTTCGACAAACGTGCCGAAGCCCAAGCCTATTCACGTGCAAACGGCGTTTTCAACAGGCCAAGATGGCAGCCATATGATCGCTGTGGCGCCCGATGAAAGCGCGGCGTGGACCACCGATCTTGGCTCAAAAACCGTTACGCGGATTGACCTCAGCGGAGATAGGCCATTGCCGCTCCATGTCACTGTCGGTGTGGAGCCAGAGGGTATTGCGCTTACCCCGGATGGCAAGACGCTGTGGATTTCAGCGCGCGGTTCTAACAAGGCGTATGCGCTCGATCCAGACACTTTGGAAATTCGCAAAGAACTGGATACAGGCGCGTTTCCCTTGCGCCTCGCGATCCGTCCGCAAGGCGACTTTGCCGTCACTTCTGATTTGGCGGATGGCGGGCTGACAGTGATTGATTTGGCTAAGGGCGTAGTGGTCCGCAAGATCGCCGTCTCCAGCCCAGCAGAGGCTGAAAAACGCCAACAGGTAACTATCCTCTGGTCAGAAGACGGGACACGCATTTACGTGGCTGAAACAGGCAGTGATACCGTGGCCGAAGTGGATTTTGCCAGCGGCAAAGTGCTGCGCCGCCTCAACGCTGGCAAGGGCGGTGATGGTCTGGCTATCCTCGCCAATGAGTGACGAAGGAACAATTATGCGCAATCAAGCTCTGATATTTGCTGCGGCGACAGTCATGTCACTTGGCTCATCCCCTGCTGCCGCTCAGGCGCAGTCCCAAGTTGTTAGCGGCTTCAGCGATGCCACAATTGCCCGCCTGCTGCTCGATGTGCAGGCCGACTGGCAGATTGAGGCGGGCGCGAATGGTCGCTCTATCTACCGTGCCAGCGCCAATGGCGGGGTTGCCTTTACGGTAATGCCGCAGGCCTGTGATGAGCGTTTGACATGCCGGGCGTTGATGGTGCTGACGCCGTTTACACGCAGCGACAAACGCAAGTTAGCAGAGCTCGATGCGTTCATCAGCTCGTTCAACGATCAAACGCCTTCGGGCAAAGCGTACCGCCTGAATGATGGCACAGTTGTTCTGCAAAGCTACCTCAATGCAGCAGGCGGGATCAGCTTTGCCAATGCCCGCGCGCAATTGCTGGTTTACGGACAGAATCTGGTGAAATTGCGCGAAGGTTTGACGGCGTTTGCTGGGGGCAACTAAAATATGAAGCTAACTCGATTTACTCTTGGGGCAGCGCTGATCCTATTGGCTGCGAGCCCCGTTCTTGGTCAGACTCTGCCAGCGCGGCCCGCGATCCAAAGCAGCGAGACTATCCTGCGCGTTATTGGCGAAGGGAAGGTCTTGCTCGATCCCGAAATTCTCGATCTTCGCATTGGTGTAACTACCTCCGCCAAAACAGCGTTAGAGGCGCTTGCCTTGAACAATGAGCGATCAGAGACGCTGGTCAAACGAATTAGGGCGTTGGGCATTCCAGCCAAGGACATTCGCACGACTGATCTTGCGGTAGAGCCAGTTTATTCTGAATCCCTCGAAGGTGATGAGATTGCCGGCTGGACTGCTGTCAATTCGCTCTCAGTAAGAAGCCGAGATGTTGAGGGGGCAGGCGAGATGATTGCGCTGCTTTTTGATGCAGGCGGCAATACGTTAGAAACACCAGAATTCGGCTTAACGGATGCGGCGCGGGTTGCGGGCGAGCGTGACGCACAAGTTCTTGCGTTGCGGGACGCAAGGGAAGAAGCAGAAGCTGCTGCTCTGGCACTGGATATGAAAGTAGCGCGGGTACTTTTGGTGTCAGATAGTAGAGTGAACTTCAGAGGAGGTTCTGGTTATATCACAGTCACTGCTAGTCGACGGTCCCGGCCGGTTGTTCCAATTGAACCAGGGCAGATAGAAGTTGAAGCCAGATACAGCGTCGAATTTGCTTTGGTACCTCAATGAGCTTCATACCAAGGCTCGTAGCCCCTATCTAAACGGCGGCTCGTTAAACGCCCTCAATTTGCGTGAGTGCAGCCGGTCGCCTTCATCGCGCAGGCGCCTACACGCCTCGAGCCCGATTTGCAGGTGAGCGGCAATCGCTTCCTCGTAAAACTTATTCGCTTGGCCCGGCAGTTTGATCTCGCCATGCAAAGGCTTGTCCGACACACACAATAGCGTCCCGTATGGCACGCGGAAACGGTAGCCTTGGGCAGCAATTGTTGCGCTTTCCATCTCCACCGCAATCGCGCGGCTGTGCGAGAACCGCTTGGCCGAGCTGGAATAGAGTAGCTCCCAATTGCGGTCATCGGTGGTGACAACGGTGCCTGTGCGCATGCGCTGCTTCAAATTCGCGCCTTGCGATCCGGCGATGTCCTCGGTTGCGCCTGCCAATGCCTGCTGCACCTCGGCAATTGGCGGAATGGGAATTTCTGGCGGCAAGACTGCATCCAGCACATGATCATCGCGCAAATAGGCGTGGGCGAGCACGAAATCGCCGATCTTTTGACTGGAGCGAACGCCGCCGCAATGTCCGATCATCATCCACGCATGGGGCCGCAATACAGCCAAGTGATCGCAAATCGTTTTGGCATTGCTGGGCCCAACGCCGATATTCACTAACGTTATGCCGCGCCCGTCTTCGCGCATCAAATGATAGGCTGGCATTTGGTGCCGTCGCCATGCAGTGTCAGACAATTGCACATGCGCGTTGTCGGTCCTTGCCTCAATATGCAGGCCGCCCGCACCGGTTAGCGCAGTATAGCCATCTGTGCCCAGTTGCTGCGCGCCCCAGTCAACAAATTCATCAACATAGCGGTGATAATTGGTAAATAGGATGAAGTCTTGAAAATCGCCGACCTGCGTGCCGGTGTAATGCGCCAATCGTGCCAGCGAATAATCTGTGCGCAATCCGTCAAACAGCGAGAGCGGCATGGGTGCGGTCTCGTCGAGCTCAAACCCATCGGCCAGCTCATCGCCGATCAAAGCCAGGTCGGTAGAGGGAAACAGCTTTGCAATTTCTTGCGGCTCAATCCCCACCATCGCAGCACCTGCGCCGCCATCCAAAACATAGGGGAAGGGGATCTCTTGGTCAGACCGGCTGACTTCAAGCTCAATATCATATTCCGACCCGATCAAATCTAGCTGCTCGGTCAAATACCCAGCGAACAAATCGGGGCGGGTGATGGTGGTGGAATAGGTGCCTGTCTGCTCCAACCGGCCAAAGGCGCGCGACCGGTCGAGCGGCTCGCTAATCCCGGAATAATGCAATCGCAATTCGGGATAGGCGTAGGAGCCATCTTTGCGTTTTGCCGGGTCGGGAATTTGGCCATCGCGGCCAAAGGCAATCACATCTTCGCGAAGGTTGGAAACCGCTTCATCATAGATGGATTGAAGCTGCGCGAGGATGGTTTGAGTGGATTGCATGGATGCCTTTCTAGCTATTCTTATCCGACATTACAAAGGCAGGTAATTATGTTCAGTGCCTCTTACAAAAAGGGGCGCGTAGCCTAAACAGCTGCGCGCCCCGTAATTGCTTTAGGTGAAATGCCAGCGTTTAGGCTGCATCATCGCCCATTGTGGTTTCAGCAGGTGCTTCTTCAGCAGGCGCTTCTTCCGCTTTGGCGGCGGCCTTAGCTTCGGCTTTCGCCGCTGCTTTGGTTGCAGCTTTCGCATCGGCTTCGGCTTCTGCAGTAGCATCTGCTTCAGCTTCGGCTTCGATTTTCTCAGCGACGCCTTCTTCCATCATGTCAGCAGGGATTTCGCCCGGCTCAAGCGATGGATCAACAGCTTCGGTGAAGCCTTTCTTCTCAGCCTGCTCATCAGCGAACATCTGTGCGAGCACATCGACGCCTTGGCTTTGCAGCTCAGCTTCGTCGTCACTGCGGGCGACATTGGCTTTCACAATGATGCTGACTTCGGGGTGAAGCGCAACGGTCACATCGTGCATGCCGATGGTTTTAATCGGGCTGCCCAAAATGACTTGCTTCTTGTCAACCGCGTGACCTTGTTCAGCAAGACCAGCAACGATGTCGCGAACACTGACCGAGCCGTAAAGCTGGCCGGTGTTGGACGCGGCACGGATCAGAATGACAGCAGCGCCGTCAATCGTGCTGCCAGTTGTTTCTGCTTCGCCGCGACGCTCTGCGTTCTCTTTTTCGAGACGCTCACGATTGGCTTCAAACACCTGTTTGTTAGCATCATTGGCACGAAGGGCTTTTTTCTGCGGCAGCAAGAAGTTGCGCGCATAGCCGTCTTTTACATTGACGACGTCGCCAATCGTGCCGAGCTTTTCAATCCGTTCAAGGAGAATGATATCCATGATGTATTCTCCTCTTACTTCACAAGGTAGGGCAGCAGGCCGATGTGACGCGAACGCTTGATCGCCTTGGCGAGTTCACGTTGCTTCTTGCCTGATACAGCGGTGATACGCGAGGGGACAATCTTGCCACGCTCGGACATGAAACCTTGAAGAAGGCGCACGTCTTTGTAATCAATTTTGGGAGCATTCTCACCTGAAAATGGGCAAGATTTGCGGCGGCGGAAAAACGGGCGTGCCATCAGTCGCGATCCTCACGGTCAGAGCGACGCTTACGGTCGCGGTCATTTTTGCGCATCATTACCGATGGGCCTTCTTCATGTTCATCCATGCGGATGGTCATGTAGCGGATCACATCTTCGTTGATGCGGGTTTGACGCTCCAGCTCTTCAACAACTGTGCCTGGGCCATCGATGTTGAGAAGCACGAAATGTGCTTTGCGGTTGCGGTCAATTTTATAGGCGAGCGATTTGAGGCCCCAAGTTTCAGTCTTGGTAACCTTACCATTATTCGCTTCTACGATTTCGGTGGCTGATGCCGCCAACGCGTCTACTTGGGCCTGCGAGAGGTCCTGACGCGCGAGGAAGATATGCTCATATAGAGCCATCTCGCGTCCTTTCTTTATCAATGCCGATCGTTGGCTTTCCCGCGCGGATCGCAGGGGCCCCTCCGGCTTTCTTGTTCCGCCCTATTTATAAGGCGATGGGCGCACATAGCCGGTAGGCACAGGAATGCAAGTGGAAAGCGCGGCTTTTGCGCGTCATGCAAAGGGGAAGGGGAAAGCGCAGCCAACGGGCTTGAACACCGCCACGCGAAGGGGCACACAGCGGCTAAGTTTTCAGGAGTACCACTTTATGCCATCTGGCCTTGTTGCCTTGCTCGACGATGTTGCGGTAATCGCCCGCATTGCCGCAGCCTCTATCGATGATATTGGCGTAGCCGCTGGTAAAGCAGGCACCAAAGTCGCGGGCGTCGTGATCGATGATGCGGCCGTGACGCCTTCATACGTGACTGGATTATCTGCCAAGCGCGAGTTGCCGATTATTTGGAAAATCACCAAGGGCAGCCTCAAGAACAAACTGCTGTTTCTGTTTCCTGCCGCCTTGGCTCTCAATTATTTTCTGCCGTGGCTGATTACGCCGATCCTGATGCTGGGCGGGGCGTTCCTGTGCTACGAAGGCGCTGAAAAAGTCATCGAAAAGCTGGGCGGCGAGAAGCACGGAAAAACGGCCGAGGATGTGATTACCGACCCGAAAAAGTTTGAGGATGAGCGGACCGCCGGTGCGATCCGGACGGATCTTATTCTCTCGGCTGAAATCATGGCTATTTCTCTCAATGAAATCAAAACTGTCACCGATGATTTTTGGGTTCAAGCCGGTGCATTGGCGGGCATAGCCGTCGCGGTCACCGTGGTGGTTTATGGCGCCGTCGCTATCATCGTAAAGATGGATGATGTCGGCCTGTTCTTGGCCGATAAAGAGAGCTCGGCGGCGCAAAAGATCGGGCGTTTACTCCTGGTCGGGATGCCAAAATTTCTTACCGCGCTGACCATTATAGGAACCGCCGCAATGCTCTGGGTGGGCGGCGATATTCTTATTCATGGAGCCCACGAACTTGGCTGGCATCCACTGTATAATCTTTCGCATGGCATCGAGGACACCGTTTCAGCGGCAGCGGGCGGCGTGCTCGGATGGTTGTCGGCCACGAGTTATAAGGCGTTGTTTGGAGCAGTCATTGGCGCGGTCATTGTCTTTGTTCTGCACAAAGTTCTCAAGGTCGGTCACGCGCCCGAAGCAAGCTGAGGCGCACACTGATTACGCCGCTTGGTCGGTTGTAACGGGGCGCTGCGATAATTCCAGCCGCTGCAATTTGCCGATTGGGTCACGCGGAAGCTTGTCGACGAATTCGATGTAGCGCGGGCGTTTATACCCGGCGATTTGACCTTTAAAGCGCGCGGTGATTTCCTCACGGGAAAGCTGCGCCCCCGGTGCCAATACAACAAAGGCTTTGACCACCTCGCCCCATTTTTTGTCCGGCACACCTGCGCAGCCTGCATCGGCGACCTCTGGCATGGCGGCAAAGATCGCGTCCACTTCGGCGGGGTAGACATTCTCGCCTCCGGTTTTGATCAACTCCTTGGCGCGGCCCAGCAAATATCCTAATCCGCGTTCGTCCATTTTGCCCAAATCGCCCGTGCGCAGCCAGCCATGGCCCAATGCCGCTTCGGTGGCCTGTTCATTGCGCCAATAGCCCATCATGACAGAGGGCCCGCGCAGGCAAATCTCGCCTTCTTCGCCGCGCGGTAGTTCATTGCCGTCAGGATCAAGGATCGTCATGGTGACATGCTGCATCGGCCAGCCAATCGACTTGGGGTGTTCCAGCATATCGGGGAAATCCAGAAAGGTGGCAAAGCCGCAAATCTCTGTCTGGCCATAGCCGCCAACCACGCGGCAATCCCAATGTTCTTCAATCCCTGCGTAAATCGCGGGGTTCATGCCCGCACCGCCAGTGTAATTGATCAGCGGCATCACGCCGTCCCGAACTGCATCCATCTCAAACCAAGGGAAGGCGATGGTGGGAAAAGCGGATGTCGTGGTGCAGGCCTCGCGGTGAACCAAATCAAGAACGGCGGCGCTATCATCATC
>JALZVZ010000048.1 GCA_023299945.1 Altererythrobacter sp.
CAACATCGTCCATGCTAAGTTTTACCCAAGTGGGCCGGCCGTGATTGCATTGGCCTGAGCGCGGGGTGGCTTCCATTTCGCGCAGCAGGGCGTTCATCTCTGCAGCGTTTAAAACGCGCCCTGCCCGCACCGATCCGTGGCAAGCCATTGTGCCAAGCACCAGTTCCATGCGTTCAGTGAGCAGCAGCGCGCCGCCCTCTTCATGCGGCCCGTGTTTGGCGATGTCATCGGCGCAATCTTGTAGCAGTTTGTTCGGATCAGCCTTGGTCAAGGCATGGGGCATGGCGCGCACAATCATGGCGGCGGGGCCAAAGCGCTCAATCACGAGGCCAAGCGAGGCAAAACCGGAGATGGCATCCTCCAAACGGTCGCAATCCGCCTCATCCAGCTCAACCACATCAGGCACAAGCAAAGCCTGCGAACGGGCTATTGCATCGCCTGCCCCTGCTGCGCGCAAACGCTCCAGCACGAGGCGTTCATGGGCGGCGTGTTGATCGACCAGAACCAAACCGTCCGCCGCTTCTGCCACGATATACGTATTGGCGACTTGGCCGCGCGCAACGCCCATGGGGTATTGCTCCGGTGTTTCTTCAGGCGCGTCTTCGGGAGCAACCGATCGCCCTTGCGGCGCGGCGAGTTCTTGCTCCTGATACCCGCGAAATGCTGAGCGTGTATCGGCCACGCCTGAGGGTGCAGGCGCAGACCAATCGCGGTTCTCAAACATGGAGCGTAGTGCAGGCGCGGCTTCGGAAGTGGGTTCCGATTGCCACCTATTCATCGCGCCGCGATCTGGCCCTTGATTGGAGCGCTGATCGCCCGTCGCCAAAGCTTGGCGCAGGCCTGAAACGATAAAGCCGCGCACGGCCTTCGCATCGCGGAACCGCACTTCTGTTTTGGCGGGATGGACGTTCACATCCACATCTTCAGGCGGAATATCGAGGAATAGCGCCAGCACCGCATGACGGTCTCTCGCCAGCATATCAGAGTAGGCCCCGCGCACCGCGCCGATCAGCAGCCGGTCTTTGACAGGACGGCCGTTGACGAAGAGATATTGGTGGTCGGCAACGCCGCGATTGTACGTCGGCAAGCCCGCAATCCCGGTAAGGCGTATGGGGCCGTTCTCGCCGTCGCGTTCAAAATCAATCGCGACACTATTGTCTTTCAATTCGCGCGCAACGATCCCTGCAACACGGTCAGCCAAAGCTTCATCGCCCTGCACGTTGATCGTGCGGCGTTCCCCGTGCAGCAGCGAGAATGCAATATCGGGCCGTGCCATCGCAAGCCGGCGCACTACATCCAGACACGCGCCATATTCGCTGCGCGCTGTACGCAGGAATTTGCGGCGAGCGGGCAATTTGGCAAATAGGTTTTCGACGCGAACACGCGTGCCCGGCGGCATGGAGGCTGGACCTGAGAAGGTTTCCTCGCCGTGGTCGACAATGCGTTTCCAACCATCATCGGCGCCGCGCGCTCTGCTTTCGACCGTAAACTTCGCAACGCTGGCAATGCTGGGCAAAGCTTCGCCCCGAAAGCCCAAAGTGCTGACTTGCTCAATCGCTTCATCGGGAAGTTTCGATGTTGCGTGGCGCTCCAATGCCAACGCCATTTGGTCGGCATCCATTCCGCAGCCATTATCGTTAACCTCGATTGAGCCCAATCCGCCTTCGGCCAATTTAACATCGATTCGCGACGCGCCTGCATCAACAGCGTTTTCAACCAGTTCCTTCAATGCAGCTGCAGGCCTTTCGACCACTTCACCCGCTGCAATGCGGTTAACAAGTGTTTCGGGAAGGCGTCTGATTTGGGGCATTTCCCCTTGGTAGCGCCCAACTGCGGCTTATTCGAGCCCGACGGTGGAAAATTGCACTGACTTTGAACAATTATTTTGGCCTTTTGGTTCCGCTTTCGCTAGAGCCATGCAAGTTAATCATCATACTGTCGCAATACAGGCTAACGGGCGCGCCATTTGGCACTGCATCTGCGGCTCACCATCTACGGAAATACCCCTCTAAAATGAGCTTCTTCACCAAACTTTTCAATTTCGGCCCCAAGAACATGGCAATTGATCTGGGGACCGCCAACACACTGGTCTATGTGCAAGATCAGGGCATCGTTTTGAACGAGCCTTCGGTTGTCGCAATGGAGACGATCAACGGGATACGCCGGGTTAAGGCTGTCGGCGATGATGCGAAGATGATGATGGGTAAAACGCCTGACAGCATTGAGGCGATCCGGCCTCTGCGTGATGGTGTGATTGCGGACATCGACATTGCCGAGCAGATGATCAAGCACTTCATCCGCAAGGTTTTGGGTCGCCGCACGACCTTTCAATATCCTGAAATTGTGATTTGTGTACCATCGGGCGCGACCTCGGTTGAAAAACGGGCGATCCGGGACGCGGCCAGCAATGCTGGTGCTTCCGAAGTGTATTTAATCCTTGAGCCAATGGCCGCAGCAATTGGTGCTGACATGCCCGTGACAGAGCCTGTGGGTTCGATGGTTGTCGACATTGGCGGCGG
>JALZVZ010000049.1 GCA_023299945.1 Altererythrobacter sp.
GCTCACCCATTTCGTGCACAGCAAGCTGCTCTCCGTCGAAGGAGGCGATAAAGCGCGTCATCAATTCGCTCACCGCTTCACAAGCCCCTTTTGCTCCATGCGCCAGCGCGCCATTTCCACGCGGTCTTGGCCGTAGAAAGGCTCGCCATCAAATACCAGCGTCGGCACGCCCCAATGGCCTGCCGCCTCCAATGCGTCTTGATTGGCGGTAACTTCCGCATCAAGCGCATCAGTATCGCTTGCCGCTTCTGCCTCTAATTCTGCAAAATCGAGCCCCGCACGCGCAGCCGCCTCAGCAAGGTGATCATCCTCATGCCAATCATCGGTTGAACCATCAAAGATGAGCTTGGATACTTCATAGGCAAAGCCCATGCCCAATCCGCGCCGTGATGCCGCCTGCCCCGTGCGCACAAGTCTGCGGATATGCGGCTGCTCCGGAGCAATCGTGTAATTGGCTAAATCCTGCACAATCGGATCAGGGCGCGGCCAGCGAAAGGGGATGTCCAGCATGGCGGCAGAGCGTATGGAATCCATCAAGATATAACGGGGTGCTGCGGGATTACCTTGGAACAGCATCTCTGGTGCGCGAATGGCAATTGGCCACACCGTGCGCAAAGCAATGTTGAGGTCATATTCCTTTGTCATGGCGTAATATCGCCCTGCACAAAGATAGGAAAACGGTGAGCGGAAGCTGAAATAAAGGTCTGCTTTTAAGGTCATTCTTGCAGCGTAGCCTAAGTTTGGCGCAAAATCTCTACCTAAAGAAACACTGCGTTCCTGCATAAAGCATGGACACCGCATCATCCTCTATGAAACCGCCAATCTGCGCGCCGAGCGCAAATTCCTCACCCAAAGTGCTGCCCGCGATGATGCTGTAGCCAGGTGCCGCCTGTGCCGCGCTGCGCACTGTGCCCACTTGCACATCGCCTGCTACCCGTACCTTGCTTTGGGCCTCGGCGACGCCGCCATCTATGCCTTCATCAATGCTCCAACCTACCAAGCGACCGTTTTGGAAATTGACCGTAAGGCCGCCGGAAAAATTGGAATATGCAATCGGACCTGCACCGCATTCTTCATTTACGTCAGAGGCCTCAGGCGCGCCAATGGCCTTCGCCAAGTCGCGCTCGACTAAAGATTGCTCGGCAGAAAAGTAATGCGTGCGCCCGCCAAGCCTAACCCCTTGCCCATCAAGCATTACGGCGTTTTCAGCGGGCACCGGCACAGCATTTTGCTGTATCTGGCGTTGTGCAGGCGAAGGTACAGCGCCGCTATCGCATGCGGCCAAAGCCAGCGCGGCAAAAACAAGAGCTGGGGCACGCATGCCGCTTACCCCTTCTTCAGACGACGCCGCCCTAGCAGTTCCGCAATTTGTACCGCGTTGAGTGCCGCACCTTTGCGCAAATTATCAGATACGCACCAGATTTGCAGACCGTTCTCTACCGTCGGGTCTTCGCGCACACGGCTAACATAGGTCGCGCTATCGCCAGCGGCCTCAACCGGTGTGACATAGCCTTCGTCCTCGCGCTTATCGATCAGCATAATGCCCGGCGCCTCGCGCAGGATATCTTGCGCTGCTTTTGCGGAGAGTTCTTTTTCAAACTCAATATTGATCGATTCTGCATGGCCGACAAAAACTGGCACACGCACACAGGTCGCCGCCACCTTGATCTTTGAGTCCATGATTTTCTTGGTTTCGACCACCATTTTCCATTCTTCCTTGGTCGAACCATCGTCCAGGAAAACGTCGATATGCGGGATCACATTAAAGGCGATCTGCTTGGTAAAGGTCGCAGGTTGAACAGGGTCACCTACAAAAATCGCGCGGCTCTGCTCGAACAATTCATCCATGCCTGATTTGCCTGCGCCCGATACTGATTGATAGGTTGAGACAACCACGCGCTTAATCCCGGCGGCTTTGTGCAAAGGCGCAAGTGCCACGACCATTTGCGCGGTCGAGCAATTGGGATTGGCGATAATGTTGCGCTTTGAATAGCCGTCGATTGCATCGG
The DNA here is from genome assembly GCA_023299945.1 of Altererythrobacter sp. Taxonomy (GTDB): domain Bacteria; phylum Pseudomonadota; class Alphaproteobacteria; order Sphingomonadales; family Sphingomonadaceae; genus Erythrobacter. The sequence continues at coordinate 2,010 of JALZVZ010000049.1, forward strand.
GGTTCACCTCTGGCACGATCAGCGGCACATCGGGATCCATGCGGTAGAGCGATGAATTATCAATCACGACGCATCCCGCCGCCGCCGCCTTGGGCGCATATTCCTTCGCTACGCCAGATCCAGCGGCAAACAAGGCAATGTCCCAACCGGCCCAGTCGAAATGCTCAATGTTCTTGCATTTGAGCATTTTGCCGGTTTCACCAAACTCCACTTCGCTGCCATGCGAACGACTAGAGGCGACCGCGGCCATTTCCTCGATAGGAAATTCGCGTTCAGCTAAGACTGCCATTATCTCGCGCCCAACATTGCCTGTCGCGCCTACGACTACCACCCGGTAACCCACTTTTAATTCTCCAAAATCTTGAAATTTGTATGTTCACAAATGCGCTGCCCCGCCCCGCAGCGCTTGGCAAGCGGAAAGCGTATGCAGCATTCTAAAGAGCGGCAATAACCGTGTGTAAGCAAAACACCTTAAGTGGTCGGCAAAGAGCCTGTAACCGTCAAACTTCACCCCGTCCTAAGATCTTCAGGTGCAATAAGGAGTTGGGCCAAGGCGATTGTCCCCTAGTCGCCGCCCATAGTAGCCGGTAGTCATAGTGCCCTACCAAGCAGGAAGGGCGGTTTGCTTATAGATGGCAAGCCGCCCTTCTTAGCTCCTTAATCGGGTCAATCATTTAGGCCCAATCACTCTGGTGGCGTGACACCATGCGCTTTCAAGAAACGGAACATTGTGTTCCACAAATGGGGCGAGATATTCTCGCCTGCCACACGGTGCGTATAGCCGGGATAGAGCATCATCTCGAACGGGACATTGCCCTCTTGCAGCACGCTGATCAGCTCAGATGAATTTTCAAACACCACATTGTCATCCGCCATCCCGTGGATCAACAGCAAGGGATCGCTAATTTTGGTCGCATCAGGGATGGCGCTGGCTTTCTCATAAGCCTCAGGCACCTTGCGCGGATCGCCCATAAAACGCTCTGTATAATGCGTGTCATACAGCTCCCAACGGGTTACCGGCGCGCCCGAAATACCAGCCGCGAACAATCCCGGATCAGCCTGCATCTGCTTCAACGTCATATAGCCGCCATAGGACCAACCATAGAGCGCGATTTTGTCTCCATCGACGTAATCGAGCGTCTTGAGAAACTCTGCGCCCTCACGCTGATCGTCCACCTCAACCCCGCCCATTGCATGGTAGAGAGGCTGTTCAAATGCGACCCCGCGATTGGCACTGCCGCGATTGTCGAGCTCAAACCAAATATAGCCTGCATCCACGACCGCCTGTTGAAGCGCCCCGTCCCAGCCATTGGTCACGACCTGCGGGCCTGGGCCGCTGTAGTGGTAATAGAATACGGGGTATTTCTTGCCCGCTTCCATCTTGGGCGTGACCATCTTCCAATGCAGATCGGTTGTGCCATCGGCAGCTTTGATCGTGCCAAACTTTGCCGGTTCATGGCTGGCCAAATGGGACGCGTATGGATGATCGCCGTCCAGCTTATTTTCTTCGACCCACGCCAGCCGTTTGCCAGCCGTGTCAGCGATATAGCTTTGCGGCGGCTGATTGTGGTTGGAGCGGGTGATCAGCAGCGTCTTGCCGTCAGCATCCATGGTGGCGGAGTGGGAATAGCCAACTTCGGTTAGGCGCACAGGCTCCTTGTTGCCCGCGCCGGTTTGAAGCGCATAAACATGCTGTTCCAGCACGCCATCCTTATTGCCAACAAAGAATATCTGCCCCTGATCCTTGTTCGCGCTCAGCAGCTTGGTGGCGACCCAGTCTCCTTGAGTGATCTGCGACCATTCGCCTTTGAACCAAGAGTACAGATGTCCGAAACCATCGCGTTCAGACCACCAAGTCATCTGACCATCATCATGAAAGCGGTAATCGTCAGACAGGTTGATCCAATAGTCTTGGGTCGCAGCGTTTTCAGTGAAGACAATTTCACTCTTGCCCGTTGCCGGATCGACCTTCAGCATGTCGAGCACCGTTTGCTCGCGGTTCTGGCGCTGGACGTAAAGCGAGCCATCAGGCGCCCAATCCACGCGGGCAAGATAGATGTCGATTTCCGCGCCCAAATCGACCTGCACTTTATTGCCGCCGTCGGGGTCCATCACGAAAAGCTCAACAATCGCATTATCGCTGCCAGCGACAGGATAACGCTGGTCAAAAACCTTTGTGCCGGTCGCGCCAATCGCTGCGCGCGTAACAATACCGACGGGGCTTTCATCGGTGCGCTGAACCGCGATGCGGCTGTCATCACCGTTCCACCAATAGCCAGTAAGCCGCCCCATTTCTTCTTGCGCGACAAACTCTGCCTCGCCCCAGCGGATCGTGTCTTCTTCTTTTGGCGTGATCGGGGCCGCATCCCTGCCGACTTCACCCGTCCACAGCTGCCGGTCCCGCACGAAGGATACATATTTGCCCGTTGGGCTAAGCGCAGGGTTGAGTTCGCTTTCCTCGGTATCGGTCAGGCGCTTCACTGTTCCATCGAGGCCAGCAAGGTACAAATCCCCGTCCAGCGGGACCAGCACGCCCTTGCCATCGCTCGACCATTGATAGGTAATAATACCCTTGAGGTTGCCCACACGCGCCCGCTCGCGCTGCATCTTTTCATCCTCGGACAACTCCCGTCCGCTGCCGAGTTTCTCGCTATCGACCAGCATCGTCCATGCGCCGCTTTCCCGGTCATAGCCCCACAGATCATAGCGCTCCAAATCATCGTCGCGATTGCGTAATACGGTCAGGTACCGGCCATCTGGCGATAATTGAGCACCGCGCGGGGATGCACCGTTCAGCGACGGCGAGGCAAAGACCCGCTCAAAACTGAGGTCTGCGGTTACCACCTCATCAGGCGCGCTCATCGTGTGATTATCCGCATAGGCAGGCGCACAAAATATAGCGGCGGATGCAAGCAGGCTTGCAGCAAGGAAAGTAGAACGCATTTCAAGGACAGCCCCTTTGATTTGAGTGTCCGCAAACCATGACGAAATTCGGTCCGATTGCAAAGGCCCAAAGAAAAGGGGCGCAGCAGTTTCCCGCCACGCCCCTTTCAAAATGGATTGCCTAAAAGACTTAATCTTTAGGCGCGTTCATCCGGCGTTCGGCGATACGAGCGCGCTTACCAGTACGGCCGCGCAGATAGTAAAGCTTCGCACGGCGCACAACGCCGCGGCGGACCACGGTGATGCTGTCCACGATGGGAGCATAGATTGGGAACACACGCTCAACGCCTTCACCAAAGCTCATTTTGCGAACGGTGAAATTGCTGTTGATGCTGCGGTTTGAACGCGCGATGACAACGCCTTCAAAGATCTGGACACGCTCGCGCGTACCCTCAATAACTTTCACGCCGACACGCACGGTGTCACCGGCCTGAAACTCAGGAATTTCTTTTGTCACTTTGCTGATTTCTTCAGCTTCGATTTGTTGGATAAGGTTCATTGACCTTGGCCCTTTTCTTTTCGCCGCACGCCAGAGGCAGACTGGACCCGAGCGTCATTGTAACGCTCCCATAAGTCCGGCCTGCGTAACCGAGTGTGATCTTCTGACATGGCTTTGCGCCATTCATCGACCTTCGCGTGATCCCCCGATCGCAGCACTTCAGGGATTGCGCGCCCTTCCCACGATGCGGGCCGGGTATATTGAGGGTACTCAAGAAGACCGTCCTCAAACGACTCCTCCGTACCACTCGAAGCCGCGCCCATTACGCCGGGCAAGAGCCGAATGCAAGCATCAAGTATAGCCAGCGCCGCCGGCTCTCCGCCCGACAGAACAATGTCGGCAAGGCTGATTTGCTCAATTTGCGGACGCGCATCGAAAATGCGCTCGTCAAAGCCTTCGAAACGTCCGCACAAAATGGTGACGCCGGGGCCTTGTGAAATTTCGCGAATGCGCTCCTGAGTGATCGGTTTTCCGCGCGGCGTCATGGCGAG
>JALZVZ010000050.1 GCA_023299945.1 Altererythrobacter sp.
CGGATCGCCTCGACATATTCTTCGCGTGATCGTTCTGGATCAGTGTCGTCGATACGCAGCAGGAATTTCCCGCCCAATTTCTGCGCGAGCATCCAATTGTGCAACGCAGTGCGGATATTGCCGACATGCAGGCGGCCGGTCGGAGAAGGAGCAAAACGGGTAATGATCATGCACAATGCGGTAGCCAGCGCGCCGCCGCCCCGCAAGCGCGAACACGCAAGAACCTTTGGGAGCCGCACGTCCTTGCAGAAGTTGGTCAGTTGCAGTTCAGACCAATACCCTTAAGTATATAAGCCAATGATCAATACCTGGAGCAAAGCACACTATATGACGACTAAAGCCCCGAAGACAAAAGCTATGCTGATTGCATGCGCCTTGATTGCTGTGCCAGTGAATGCCCATTCCGTTCAAACAGCGGACGAAACCGCCGCTCCATCGGCCAAGTTTGATCTCAGCCAATGGAAGATCACTCTGCCGATGGATGATAATGGCGATAATAAGCCCGACGAGATCAAGGTGGCGGATATGCTGGGGTATCATCACCCAGATTATTTCTATCTGAATGCTGACGATCAGATGGTCTTCACCGCGCCCAACAAAGCCATCACCACCGCCAATTCCAGCAACACACGCAGCGAACTGCGCCAGATGTTGCGCGGGACAAACACCAAAATCGACACTCATGATGGCGGCAATAATTTCGCTGTTCTGGCACGCAAGGATTCGGACAAATTCGCCAGCATTGGCGGCAAGATGGAGGCCACCTTGAGGGTCGATCATGTCGCTGTGAATGCCGGCGATCCTAGCGCAAAGGCCGCCTATTCTGTTGTTGTGGGCCAGATCCATTCGGTCAAATATAAAAGCACAAAAAGCGGGTTTGGTTACGGTAACGAGCCGATCAAAATCTACTTTAAGAAATTCCCTGGCCATGAATATGGTTCGGTGTTCTTCAATTATGAGCGCAATTTGGCAAAAGATGACCCCAATCGCGATGACATATCCGTCCCCATTTACGGAAACCATTGGAGCAGCGATCAGGATCCCGGCGAAAAAGGCATCAGACTGGGCGAAGAATTTAGTTACACTATCAATGTGCACCAAAACACAATGCATGTGACGTTTGAAAACGAACGGCTGGGCAAGGTCGGCTATGCAGTGGACCTAATCAAGGGCGTCGACACGCTGGACAATCCGCTGGGCTATGGCGGCGATTCGCTCTATTTTAAGGCGGGCGCTTACAACCAATGCAGCACCAAAACGGGCGGCGGAAATTGGTATGCCGGATGCGCAGGGACAGGCGACTGGGCAAAGGATAAAGCCAATGGCGACTATGCGCAGGCCACCTTCTCGCGGCTGGTGGTGAGCGATTCTGTGAAGCCAGAAGCAAAGTAACGCCCAGCACAATCTGAAGCCTACAAACAAAAGCCCCGCCGGAGCATAACGCTCTAGCGGGGCCTTTTTGTCAGTGCTCTTCAGCACCGCGGTTTAAGCGAGGCGCTTATTCTGCTTCTGGCGCCTCTGGTGCGTCAGCCTCAGGAGCAGCGGTATCGCCGCCGCCCATGCTCGCCATAGCCGCCTTCATTGCCTCTTCGCTGGAGACAGGATCAGCCGCCGGTTCAGCCTCAGCTTTCGGAGCTGGTGCCGGTTCGCCCGCTGCCGCAGCCTTCGCATCAGCTGCTGCCAATGCATCTTGCTGCTTCTTCCACTGAGCTTTCAGTGCAGCATCACGGCTAGTTGCCGTTACCCGCATACGGTTCATGCCCGCACCGGTTCCTGCCGGGATCAAACGGCCAACGATCACGTTCTCTTTGAGACCGATCAGCGAATCCTTCTTCCCTTCAACCGCAGCCTGCGTCAGCACGCGAGTGGTTTCTTGGAACGATGCCGCCGAAACAAAGCTGCGTGTTTGCAAGCTTGCCTTGGTGATACCAAGCAGGATTGGCGTGCCAGTAGCATGCTTTTTACTCTTACTAAGCTTAGCGTTGACCTCTTGCATTTCTGCCCGATCAACCTGCTCGCCGGGGAGCAAAGTGGTGTCGCCGCCAAATGTGATTTCAACCTTTTGCAGCATCTGACGAACGATCGTCTCAATGTGCTTATCGTTGATTTTCACGCCTTGTAGACGATACACTTCCTGAATCTCATCGACGAGATATTCAGCCAAAGCTTCGACACCCAGAACTTCCAAAATGTCGTGTGGGTTGGGCGAGCCAGAGATGAGCGTATCGCCCTTCTTGACCATATCGCCTTCTTGCACATCGATCACCTTGGTCTTGGGGATCAGATATTCGACTGCATCACCTTCCTCAGGCACAATCGCAATCTTACGCTTGGCTTTATATTCGCGAACGAATTCAATCCGGCCATCGATCTTAGCGATAACCGAAACATCCTTCGGCATGCGTGCCTCAAACAGTTCAGCAACGCGCGGTAGACCGCCTGTAATATCGCGGGTCTTGGACGCCTCGCGGCTGGCACGGGCAAGAATATCGCCAGCTTCAACCGTTTGACCGTCTTCAACCGACAGTGTGGTCCCTGGTGCAAGCATATAACGCTGCGCTTCGGTTTCACCATCATCATCAAGCGATTGGCCTTCGCCAAGCAGAGTGAGGCGCGGACGCAAGTCTTCTTTTTTCTTGCGGCCTGTTGCGCGGTTCTCTGTCACGACACGCTGAGCGATACCGGTGGCATCATCAGATGTCTCTTCCATCGTCGTGCCGTCAAGCAGATCTTGATAGCGCACAACACCCGACTGCTCGGTGATGATTGGCAGAGTGAAGGGATCCCATTCAGCGAGACGGTCGCCTTCTTTGACCTTCGCACCGCTCTTATGCATCAGAACAGTACCGTAAGGCACCTTGTGCATTTCGCGCTCGCGTCCCTCGGCATCGATCACCGCAATTTCACCATTACGGGCAAGAGAGAGCGAACGGCCCTTCTTATCCTTGATGGTGGGCATGTCGCGATATTCCACTGTACCGTCAGAGATCGATTCAAGATGGCTGGTTTCGTTCACTTGCGCAGCGCCGCCGATGTGGAATGTCCGCATCGTAAGCTGTGTGCCCGGCTCACCAATGGACTGTGCAGCGATAACGCCAACAGCTTCACCGATGTTTACCGGCGTACCGCGAGCAAGATCACGGCCATAACATGTGCCGCAAACGCCTTGGTCAGCTTCACAAACCAGCGGTGAACGGATCTTGGCGGACATAACTTCTGCCGCTTCGATTTCCTTCACCATGGCCTCGTCAACCAAAGTGCCTTTTTTGACGATCACATCGCCGGTCTTCGCATTGACGAGGTCTTCGGCCGTGGTCCGGCCCAAAATACGCTCGCCGAGCGAAGCAATCACGCTACCGCCTTGAACGATGGCGCGCATTTCCAGCGCGTTTTCTGTTTTGCAGTTTTCAACCACGATGACGCAATCTTGCGAAACATCGACCAAGCGGCGAGTTAGGTAACCCGAGTTCGCCGTTTTCAGCGCGGTATCAGCAAGGCCTTTACGCGCGCCGTGGGTGGAGTTGAAATACTCAAGGACGGTCAGACCTTCCTTAAAGTTAGAGATAATCGGGGTCTCAATGATCTCGCCCGAAGGCTTAGCCATCAGACCGCGCATACCCGCCAGCTGCTTCATCTGCGTTGGCGAACCACGCGCACCGGAGTGGCTCATCATATAGATTGAGTTGATCTCAGCTTCGCGGCCATCCTTATCCTTTGGACGGGCCTTAATCTTATCCATCATGGCGTCTGCCACTTGGTCACCGCAACGGCTCCAAGCATCGATCACCTTGTTGTATTTTTCCTGCTGAGTAATCAGACCGTCCTGATATTGCTGTTCGTAATCAGCAACCAGCGCTTTGGTCTCATCAACCATACCGTCTTTTTCGTGCGGGATGATCATGTCATCCTTACCGAAGGAAATGCCCGCTTTAAACGCATGGCGGAAGCCAAGGACCATGATCGCATCGGCGAACAGCACCGTGTCTTTCTGGCCGGTGTGACGATACACTTCATCGATAACGTCGCCGATATCCTTCTTGGTAAGAAGGCGGTTGACGATGTCGAAGGGAACCTTGTGGTTCTTCGGCAGGCATTCACCGATTAGCAAACGGCCCGGTGTTGTCTCAAAGCGTACGAGATGGATTTTGCCCTTCTCATCAGCTTGCGGCACGCGGGTGGTGACTTTGGAGTGAAGCGTCACTGCTCCCACTTCCAAGGCGTGATGGACCTCGGCCATATCGGCCAGGACCATTCCTTCGCCCGGCTCGCCTTCGCGGTCCATTGAAAGGTAATAGATGCCCAGAACCATATCCTGTGACGGCACGATGATCGGCTTACCATTGGCAGGTGAGAGGATGTTATTGGTCGACATCATCAACACGCGTGCTTCCAGCTGGGCTTCCAGCGAAAGCGGCACGTGCACGGCCATTTGGTCACCGTCAAAATCGGCGTTAAAGGCGGAACACACCAGCGGGTGAAGCTGGATCGCTTTGCCTTCAATCAGCACAGGCTCAAACGCTTGGATACCAAGGCGGTGAAGCGTTGGCGCGCGGTTGAGCATTACGGGATGCTCGCGGATCACCTCGTCCAAGATGTCCCAAACTTCCTTGCGCTCTTTCTCAACCCATTTCTTGGCTTGCTTCAAGGTCATCGACAGACCCTTGGCATCGAGACGGGCGTAGATGAACGGCTTGAACAGCTCGAGAGCCATCTTTTTCGGCAAACCACATTGATGCAGCTTCAGCTCAGGACCGGTCACAATAACCGAACGGCCAGAGTAATCGACGCGCTTACCGAGCAAGTTTTGACGGAAGCGGCCTTGCTTGCCTTTCAGCATGTCAGACAGCGATTTCAGCGGGCGCTTGTTCGCGCCAGTAATGACGCGGCCACGGCGGCCATTGTCAAACAGAGCGTCAACCGCTTCTTGCAGCATGCGCTTTTCATTGCGGACAATGATGTCTGGCGCGCGCAGTTCAATCAGACGCTTCAAGCGGTTGTTCCGGTTGATTACGCGGCGATACAGATCGTTCAAATCGGAGGTCGCAAAACGGCCACCATCCAGCGGCACCAATGGGCGCAATTCTGGCGGAATAACCGGCACGATTTCAAGGATCATCCACTCAGGACGGTTGCCTGAATCGATGAAGCTCTCGACGACTTTCAGGCGCTTGATGATCTTCTTCGGCTTAAGCGTGGATTTGGTAACCCGCAGCTCTTCCATCAGATCGTCGCGCTCTTGCTCTAGATCGAGATCCATCAGCATGATTTTAACCGCTTCGGCACCAATACCAGCGGAGAACGCGTCTTCGCCGTACTCGTCCTGGGCTTCGAGCAATTCGTCTTCGGTCAGCAGCTGGAATTTCTCCAGCGGGGTCAGGCCCGGCTCAACAACGATGTAGCTTTCGAAATAGAGCACACGCTCAAGTTGCTTAAGCTGCATATCGAGCAGCAAACCAATGCGCGATGGCAGTGATTTGAGGAACCAGATGTGCGCAACTGGTGCGGCCAATTCAATGTGGCCCATCCGCTCGCGGCGAACTTTCGTGACGGTAACTTCGACGCCGCATTTCTCGCAAACGACGCCTTTGTATTTCATGCGCTTATATTTGCCGCACAGGCACTCATAATCCTTCACCGGACCAAAGATGCGGGCGCAGAAAAGACCGTCGCGCTCAGGCTTGAACGTGCGGTAGTTGATCGTTTCCGGCTTCTTGATTTCGCCGAAGGACCAGCTGCGGATGCGCTCTGGCGAGGCAAGACCGATTTGAATCTGGTCGAATGTTTCCGGCTTGGCCAGTTGATTTGTGAATTTGGTCAGTTCGTTCATGACTTAGTTCCCGTATTCCCGCGCTGTGCGGGTGAATTTGTAAAAGCGGTTGGCGTGTTGGTGGGGGCGTTTAGCCCCTCACCCTCATTCAGCCGCCTCCGGCCATTCGTCGCCGTCTTCGCCGTCACCGTCAGATTTCAGCTCAACATTGAGACCCAGCGAGCGCATTTCCTTCACGAGAACGTTAAAGCTCTCTGGAATGCCAGCCTCGAAACTATCATCGCCTTTGACGATCGCTTCATAGACTTTGGTCCGTCCGACAACATCATCCGACTTAACAGTGAGCATTTCCTGCAAGGTGTATGCAGCGCCGTAAGCTTGCAATGCCCAGACCTCCATCTCACCAAAGCGCTGTCCGCCGAACTGCGCTTTACCGCCCAGTGGTTGCTGCGTGACAAGACTGTAAGGCCCGATCGAACGGGCGTGGATCTTGTCATCGACCAAGTGGTGAAGCTTGAGCATGTAGATAATGCCCACGGTCACCTTACGGTCAAACGCTTCGCCGGTGCGGCCATCAAACAGAACCGATTGACCCGAGCTATGAATGCCCGCTGTTTCCAGCATGGTGGTGACATCGCCTTCGCGCGCGCCATCAAACACAGGCGTACCCATTGGGACGCCTGCGGTTAGATTGCCCGCAAGCTCATAAATCTCATCGGTTGTACGGCCATCGAGATCATCGTGATATTTCTCGCCATAGGCGTTTTTGAGCGCGCCCATAACAGCCTCTGGTGGCTTGCCAGCCTTTGGATCGGGATTGTCCCGCTTCCAATCTTCTAGCGCGTCGGAAATCTGATGCCCCAGACCGCGTGCCGCAAAGCCGAGGTGCGTTTCAAAGATCTGACCCACGTTCATCCGCGAAGGCACGCCCAGCGGGTTTAGCACGACGTCAACCGGCGTACCGTCCTCTAGGAATGGCATGTCTTCAGCAGGCAGAATGCGAGAAATCACACCCTTATTGCCGTGACGGCCAGCCATCTTATCGCCTGGCTGAAGCTTGCGCTTAACCGCAACGAAGACCTTGACCATTTTCAGGACACCAGGGGCCAGCTCATCGCCGCGCTCCAGCTTTTCCTTACGGTCAGCAAATTTGGCTTCGATAACAGCAATCGCTTCGTCATATTGCGATTTTACCGCTTCCAATTGGGTTTGACGCTTATCATCGGCAACCGCGAATTTGAACCATTCGAAACGCTCAATTTCCGCCAACATGTCGGCGTCAACCTTATCACCCTTCTTAATGCCCTTAGGCGCAGCAGAGATGGTTTGACCGACCAGCATATCGCGCAGACGGTTATAGGTTGCCCGGTTGAGGATGGCGCGCTCGTCTTCGCTATCCTTGCGCAGACGCTCAATTTCCTCGTTTTGAATGGCGCGCGTACGGTCATCGATTTCAATGCCGTGACGGTTGAACACTCGAACCTCGACAACCGTTCCGGCGACACCGGGCGGCAGACGCAGCGAAGTATCGCGAACGTCAGAGGCTTTCTCGCCGAAGATGGCGCGGAGGAGTTTTTCCTCCGGCGTCATCGGGCTTTCACCCTTTGGCGTGATCTTACCGGCCAAAATATCGCCTGGATGCACTTCTGCACCGATGTAGACGATGCCCGCCTCATCCAAATTGCGCAGCGCTTCTTCACCGACATTTGGAATATCGCGGGTGATATCCTCTGGGCCAAGCTTGGTATCGCGGGCCATCACTTCGAATTCGTCGATGTGAATGGAGGTGAAGACATCGTCTTTCACGATACGCTCAGAGATGAGGATACTATCCTCGTAGTTATAGCCATTCCAAGGCATAAAGGCGACGAGGCTGTTCTTGCCCAGCGCCAGCTCACCAAGGTCAGTGGATGGACCATCAGCGATAATATCGCCTGGCTCAATCACATCACCAACACTCACCAGCGGACGCTGGTTGATGCAGGTGTTTTGGTTGGAGCGTTGGAATTTCTGCAATGTGTAAATGTCGACGCCGGACTGGCCCGCCTCAACATCGCCTTGCGCGCGAATAACGATCCGTGTTGCATCGACTTGGTCGACGATGCCAGCACGGCTCGCCGCAATCGCAGCGCCAGAATCGCGCGCAACGGTTTCTTCCATGCCCGTGCCAACCCAAGGCGCTTCGGCTTTCACCAAAGGCACAGCCTGACGTTGCATGTTGGAGCCCATCAATGCGCGGTTGGCGTCATCGTTTTCCAGGAATGGAATGAGCGAGGCAGCAACGGAGACCAGCTGCTTGGGCGAAACGTCCATCAGCGTGATTTGTTCACGCGGCGCCATGAAGTAGTCACCGTTCTGACGCGCAGAAACCAGGTCTTCAACAAAGCTACCGTCGGCTTTCAATTCAGCCGAAGCCTGCGCAACAGTGTGCTTTTGCTCTTCCATCGCCGAGAGATACTTGACCTCTGTGGTAACGTTATTGCCGTCAACCAAGCGGTAAGGCGTCTCGATGAAGCCATATTTGTTCACGCGGCTAAACGAAGCCAGCGAGTTAATCAGACCAATGTTCGGGCCCTCAGGCGTTTCAATCGGGCAGATCCGGCCATAATGGGTCGGGTGAACATCGCGCACTTCAAAGCCAGCACGTTCACGTGTCAGACCGCCGGGCCCAAGCGCCGACACACGGCGTTTGTGGGTGACTTCTGACAGCGGGTTTGTCTGATCCATAAATTGCGACAGCTGCGATGAGCCGAAGAATTCGCGAACCGCAGCAACAGCAGGCTTCGCATTGATCAGATCGTTCGGCATTACCGTTGAGACATCGACGCTGGACATACGCTCTTTAACGGCGCGCTCCATCCGAAGCAGGCCAACGCGGTACTGATTTTCCAGCAGTTCGCCGACAGAACGGACGCGGCGATTGCCGAGGTTATCGATGTCATCGACATCGCCCTTGCCGTCTTTCAGGCCGACCAATTCCTTGACCACGGCAAGGATGTCTTCCTTGCGCAATGTGGTCACGGTGTCTTCTGCATCCAATTCCAGACGCATGTTCAATTTCACGCGGCCAACAGCGGAAAGGTCATAACGCTCACCATCGAAGAACAAGCCTTCGAACAGAGCTTCTGCGGTTTCCTTGGTTGGTGGTTCGCCCGGACGCATCACCTTGTAGATGGCCTCTAGGCCTTCATCGCGGTTTTCAGCCTTATCGACTTGCAGCGTGTTGCGGATCCATGGGCCGGTGTTGATTTCGTCAATGTCGAGCAGTTCGATTTTATCGATGCCGGCATTGTCGAGAATTTCGAGATTATCGACCGACAACTCATCGCCCGCTTCAATATAGATGCGGCCGGTTTTCTCATCGATCATATCGCGCGCAGCATAAGCACCGAAGATTTCCTCGGTTGGCAGCAGCAGCGTTTTCAAACCGTCCTTGGCAGCCTTATTGGCAGCACGGGGACTGATTTTTTGGTTCGCAGGGAAGACTTCTTCGCCTGTCTTGGCATCCACCAGAGCGAACGTCGGCTTCTGGCCGCGCCAGCTTTCAGGCTCAAACGGCATTTTCCAGCCGTCTTTTTCGCGTTCCCACAAAGCCGTGTCGTAGAAGTGATCGAGAATGCCTTCGCTATCGAGACCCAGCGCATAAAGCAGCGCGGTTACCGGCAGCTTGCGCTTACGGTCGATGCGGACATTGACGATATCCTTGGCATCAAACTCAAAATCGAGCCAGCTGCCGCGATAAGGAATGACGCGGGCTGCAAACAGAAGCTTGCCAGAGCTGTGCGTTTTACCGCGGTCATGATCGAACAAGACACCTGGCGAACGGTGCATTTGCGATACGATGACACGCTCTGTGCCGTTGATGATGAAAGTACCATTGCCGGTCATGAGCGGCATATCGCCCATGTAAACGTCTTGCTCTTTAATATCGAGAACAGAGCGCGTTTCGGTTTCTTGGTCGACTTCAAACACGATCAAACGCAAAGTCACCTTCATAGGCGCTGCGTAAGTGATGCCGCGCTGGCGGCATTCGGTGGTGTCATATTTCGGCGCTTCAAGCTCGTAATGGACAAAGTCCAATTCAGCAGAGCCGGCAAAATCGCGAACAGGGAAGACGCTGCGCAGCGTTTTTTCCAAGCCAGATACGTAATTGATCGAAGGATCGGACCGCAGGAACTGTTCATAGCTCTCGCGCTGAACCTCAATCAGATTGGGCATGTCCACGACTTCGTGGATGTCGCCAAAGATTTTACGGATACGCTTTTTCGCGGTTCCGGAGGTTTTGGGTGCTTTTGCCTTGCTCGCCATAGGAAGGGTATTGCCTCTTATATAACGCCAATCGCCGGATATGCCGCAGCGATTCGCAGGATAAATGATCGTCGCACTTCGTATTCAACGCGCCTGCTGGAACCTAAAAACTGCCCCAAACAGGTCTCGAAACGCAAAAAAGCCGCAGCAAAATGCCCTCAAAAACAAGGGCTTGCTACAGCAGCTCTAACGTCGCGAATATGGTGGTCGCCGCTTCTATTCTTAAGCTGATCCTACGCGCATGGACCGGCTTGCTCGAAGCTTCGGTTGACCAGCATTTAGGAGGCGTGCTGCGCGGTGTCAAACGTGTTTATCGAGACCGCAATCAGGTCAACACCATTCAAGCCCCAAACCGCGATAAACGATAACGCACATATTGTTTTTCGATATTATTGATTGACAATAAAACGAATCGCTCCTAGTTGAAGATTATTGAATAACGATATCAACTTTAACGGAGAACGATAAATGACAAATGTAGCCACCCAAGCCCTGACCGCTGTAGCCGCCGTATTCCTCACCATCAGCTCCATCGGCGCGATTGTGACCGTCCCGCCAGCACATGCCGCAGAAACCACTACTGCGATCGAATTGGCCTGAGCGCCCCACAAATTCAAAGGAGACATTCAATGAGTACCGCCGCTTTATCCAATGGACGCAACGATCCGCTGCTCCTCGCCGGGCGCATCCTGACCTTTATCATGCAAGGCCTGATGGCTGTGGCAGCAGCCTGCGTCGCCATCGCCGTTCCCGTGGTCCTCTTCTTTCGCGACAAAATCAACGCAGAGATAATAGCAGAGCGCGGCCCCGACATCGCCGCCTTTCCCGCTTGGGCCATTAGCGTCATCCTATTGCTGGCAGTGGCTTTGATGGCAGCAGCTTTTGTCTTTTTTGGAAAGCTTCGCTCGATCATCAATAGCGTTGGCGACGGCGACCCTTTTGCGCCTGAAAATGCTGACCGCTTGACTGCAATGGCATGGCTGTCACTGGGCGCTTATGCGATCATGGCAATGATGGCCGGATTAGCCTTCAGCCTCGCCAGTTGGATTGAACAAATCGACGATGCGGACATGTCTATGGATTTCGGCCTCGACCTCACCGGCATCCTTATGATCATTGTCCTCTTCATCCTCGCCCGAGTGTTCCGCCACGGTGCAGCCATGCGCAATGACCTAGAAGGGACAGTATAATGCCCCCTGCAAGCACCAACGAAGAAGGAACCCGCATCATGGTCAAACTTGACGATATATTGCACGACCGCCGCATGACCCTGACCGAACTGGCAGAGCGTGTTGGTCTGACCCTCGCCAATCTGTCGATCCTGAAAACCGGCAAGGCCAAGGCAATCCGCTTCTCAACCTTAGAAGCCATCTGCCGCGAGCTAGAATGCCAACCA
>JALZVZ010000051.1 GCA_023299945.1 Altererythrobacter sp.
TTCACCCGGGCATGGCTCGATGCTGGGCTTACCGGAATCGAGTTCAGACCAATGGTTGGATAGGCGCTGTCAGAGCAAATGCACCGATTAGCAGAATGCGTTGATCGGGTAGCTTTGCCAATTGGAGACTAGTTGCGATTAGACTGAAAGCACCTGGCTGACCACTTCTTTGAACAGGCCTATTGGTGGCACCCCGGATCGAATGTCAGCGAGCCCCAACTTGTTAAATCTTGTTGAGCTGATGTTACAAGGTATTAATAGTTCAAGAAATTAACCCATAATTTACCGTGATTATCCATTTGTCCTCAGCGGTTGATCCACATCGGGTCAATTGAAAAAATTAGGACCGACAAGAAAATGGCTTGGGTAATCAAGAGGACATCGGGTGTAAAAGCAGTTTTGCTTGGCGCTGCGGCAGTCGCGGCAACGGCCATGCCCTCGGGCGCTGCGGCACAGGCAGCTCCTGATACATGTGACGCTGCGACCAATCTGATGACCAATGGCGGTTTTGAGTTACCTGATAGCGGGACGGGCACGCCGCCAACGGTGCAGCAAGTCAACGAAAATAGTGTCCCTGGCTGGTCAACCAGCGAAGGTTCCAATCTGATTGAGATTTGGGAGAGCGGTTTTTCCGCAAACCCCAGAGCTGGCGTTCCCGTTACGCCTTCGCATACTGGCGACCAATTTGCAGAGATTAACGCCCAATCGTCTGGCGGAACATTATCTCAAATCGTGAATGTGAACCCAAATGCAGAGGTAGTGCTCACTTGGGCACACCGAGGGCGTCCCAATAACAGCACGGGTGCAACGCTGAGCCAAACCGCGTCATTAGCTCTTACCGACAATTCAGGTGCGAGCGTCAACTCGGGAGCATTTTCGGCAGATTCCACCGCATGGATCGAGCACAGTCAAACCTTGGCTACTGGTAATACCGCAACACAACTGACCGTTGCTTTCACCTCTTTGACTGCAGGCAGCTCTTCAGCTCAAGGCAATTTTCTCGATAGCATAACAGCCTGCCAAACGTTCCTGACCTTCGCTGCCGAAGAGACTACACGCAATGATGTTGATGGCAGTGGCGGTGATAGCGCCGGGGACATTGCAACCATCCAATACACAATCAGTAACCCTTCTGGCAATGCGCGCGGCCTTGATGATGTGACTGTCACAGATCCATTGCTTGGCACTTTTACAATTGCATCTCCAACCTCTGGAGACACCGATGGAGACGGAATTCTCGACCCAGGTGAAACGTGGATCGTAACGCGACCCTACACACTTACTCAACAAGATTTGGACGATGCCGCAGACACTCCGGGTTTTGAGTTGACGCCAACAGCAAATTCCACCGGGGATACTGGCGACAATGTTCTAAATTCCAATCCCGCATCTTATACGGTCCCGATCACTACTGTTGATCTGGTTGCGGTGAATGACAGCACAATAGCTGAGCCGGGTGAAAACAATGTGCTCAACGTATTGACTGGCGACACATTCGACGGGAATGCAGCGACGACGACGAACGCTTCATTGAGTGTTGCGACTGGTTCGGCGGTCCCGCCGCAGCTTACGTTCAACCCAGCCACAGGCAATGTGAGTGTTGTCGCAGGAACGCCTCCAGGCCCTTACAGCTTTGACTATGAAATTTGCGAACAAGCAAATCCACCAAATTGCGAGATCGCAACAGCGACTGTCACCGTAGCTTCTGCGCCGCAATTGGAAATGACGAAAGTGGCCGACGATGATGAGGCTGTGACAGTCGGCCAGCTCGTCACTTACACTTACACGATCACCAACCGTGGCAATGTAAATGTTCTCGGCGTGACCGTGGGCGATGTGCACAATGGCTCTGGCCCAGCGCCAACGCCAGCCAGTGAAACTTTGACAGCTGACAATAACGCGGTCGGCGATTCAACCGATGCAGACGCCAATAACGGCATATGGGACGTGTTGGCTCCGGGAGATGTTGTGACCTTCACCGGAACTTACACAGTCACACAGGCTGACATCGACAATTTACAATAATTTACCCAGCGTGTGAACCGAGCGGAAACAACTACTCGTCTAGCGCGCAGTCCAATTGATTACGGACAAATTCTTAGAGGAATTTTCATGACCGAGTTACTGAGTACTTCGAACCGCCCATCACGCGCTTCTATCAAACGGCTGGCTTTGGCTTCTGTTGCCGCCATTCCACTGGCAGTGGGTCTTGCGGCCCCGGCCCATGCGCAAATCGTCAATACGGCGACTGTAACAGGCACACCAGATTCCGGCACTTTGCCTCCAGAGCAAGCCACAGAATCTGTGACCGTTGCGCTGCCTATTGCTGCTGTTAACGACACAGCCACTGGTGTTAATGGCGCGACCGGCGATCCAGCCGTCTTGAATGTACTGACCGGCGATACGTTGGACGGAAACACTCCTACTGCGAGCGAGGTTGATATTAGCGTTGCAGTGGGTTCAACCGTACCCAGTGAGCTGACCTTTGATCCAAACACCGGCGCTGTTGGCGTTGTTGCAGGCACTCCGGCTGGCACATACAGTTTCGATTACACTATTTGTGAAGCAACAAACCCGGGCAACTGCTCTACCGCGACAGTAACTGTAACCGTTGATCCTAGCCCGATTGTAGCGACAAATGACACCCGAACAGGCGTTAATGGCGCGACCGGCGAAACGGGCGCTCTAAATGTTCTAACGGGTGATACTGTGAACGCTGCCACCGCAACAGTAACGAACGGCATTCTGTCTGTTCCTGCTACAAATGGCGCAGGTGATCCAAACGCAGTTCCAAGCGAATTGGTGTTTGACCTAAACGATGGTTCGATCGACGTCTTGCCTGGAACACCAGCTGGCACTTACAGCTTTGAATATCAAATCTGTGAGACATTGAACCCGGCAAATTGTGACACCGCAGTCGCAACCATCACTGTTGATCCAAGCCCGATTGTTGCAACAAATGACAGTGCATCTGGCATTGACGGTATTACCGGTGACACCGATGCGTTGAATGTTCTGACCGGTGATACTGTGAACGGTGCCACCGCGACAGTGACGAACGGCATTCTGTCTGTTCCTGCTACAAATGGCGCAGGCGATCCAAATGCAGTTCCAAGCGAGCTGACTTTTGATCCAGCGACCGGGACCGTCGGTGTGGTTCCAGGTACCTTGGCTGGCACCTACAGCTTTGACTATCAAATCTGTGAGACATTGAACCCAAGCAACTGCGATATCGCAACCGCTACTGTCGATGTCGCATCGGCGCCTTCGCTGAGCATGACAAAGGTCGCTGACGACACTGAATTTGTCACTGTGGGTCAGGTTATTACCTATACTTACACCGTGACCAATGACGGTAACGTAGTGATCCGCGGCGTTGCTGTCGGCGATACGCACAATGCTGCGGGCGCTGCACCGACACCGACCAATGAAACTCTGCTGACCGATGGCGGTACAGCTGGCGATTCAACGGATGCGGGTGTTGACGGTAGCTGGGATGTTCTCGCACCCGGTGACACCATCACCTTCACCGGCACTTACACGGTGCAGCAGGCCGATATCGACAACCTGCAGTAATGAAACGTGCGCGGCTGGCCCTGTCATGCAGAGCCAGCCGCACCGTTCCTCAGCCAATTAAAACCTTGTGAGTCTCGCCATGCAGCCTAGATCAAAATCAGGCACAAACGCTCTGCGTATGTCGCCAAAAGCACGGGCCCTAGGCGCGGTTGCTTTGGTGCCGCTGTGCTTAGGTCTCGCGGCGCAACCTGCGCTTGCTGATATCGTCAATAATGCAGTTGCCACTGGAACCCCTGACTCAGGAACACTGGTCGACGCACTGGCTAGCGAATCTGTGGGACTTGCAGCCCCAATTGTTCCCGCTCCTGACGCAGCAACCAGTTCAGCTGGTGCAGAGGGTGTGCCAAGCATCCTGAATGCGTTTGACAATGATACATTGAATGGCTCTCCAGCGACCCCTGCTAACACGGTCATTACGCTGGCGCCGGGCTCCACGGTTCCTGCTGAGCTGACCTTTGACCCTGCAACAGGTTCTGTTGGCATTGCGCCTGGCACACCGGCGGGCACATATTCATTTGAGTATGAAATTTGCGAAATAGCAAATCCTAACAACTGCCGCATCACGACAGTCACTGTTACGGTAGAAGCGCCAGCAATCGAAGCAAGTGATGACAGTGTTGTGGGCATCAATGGCGCTGAAGGCGCAGATGATGCGATCAATGCATTCGACAATGACGTGCTCAACGGCGAAGCTGTCGATCCAGACGAGATAACGGCAACAGTGCTGACACCGGCGACCCCGCTCGTGCCCGGCACGCCAGTGCCCGAATTGGACCCAACAACAGGGTTAGTGGACATTCCTGCAGGAACACCTGCGGGCGCCTACACTATCGAATACGAGATTTGTGAAACTCTCAACCCGGGCAATTGCGCGATGGCCACGATCACAATCGAGGTTGAAGCAGCACCAATCGAAGCAGCCGAAGACGCGCCAGAACCTTTGCTTCAAGGCATTGGCAATGAAAACGCAATCAATGCTTTCGACAATGATACGTTGAACGGCGAGCCAGTTGATCCTGCCGATATTACTGCAACAGTTCTCACCCCGGCTGCAGATCCAGGCGTAGTCCTTGACCCAGCAACAGGCGTTGTTTCGGTCGGAACTGACGTTCCTTCTGGAACCTATACAATTGAATACCAAATCTGCGAAACGCTGAACCCTACGAATTGCGCAATCAGCACAATCACGGTTGTTGTTGAGCCCCCTGTTAGCGCGCTCGAAGGCACAGTCTTCTTTGACACGAACGGTGACGCTGATCTTGGTACAGGCGAAGAAGGCGCACCGGGCTATATCGTGCAAGTTATCCGCGATGGCGAAGTGATCGCGGAAACCACAGCGGATGCTGACGGCAATTATGCAATCGAAGACCTACCAAGCGGCGAAGGTTACTCGATTACGTTCAGCAGCCCTGAAAATGGCGTTGTTTTCGAAGTAATCGAAGATGTAACCCTAGAGCCAAATACGACAACATCGGACCAAAATGCGCCGATTGATCCTTCGGGCATTATCTATGATTCAGTAGCACGCACACCGATAGCTGGCGCAGTTGCGACGTTGCTGGATGACAATGGCAATCCATTGCCAGAAGTCTGCTATGTCGATGCCTCGCAATCGTTCCAAACCACAGGTGCATCGGGCGAATATCGGTTTGACATCATCCCTGGTGCAGACGCGCAATGTCCAATCGGCGAAAGCGCGTACACGATCTCTATCACGCCTCCGGCCGGTTTCTCTGGCCCATCGACCGTGATCCCGCCGCTAGAGGGTTCATTTGACCCAACTGGCTTGGCTGCCCCCGTGCGCATCAATCCGGACAACACAGTCCCCACGATTGCGAACCCGCCGTATTATTACGACTTCTCATTGGCTAGCGGTGATCCAGACATCATCTTCAACCACATTCCGCTGGATCCATTCCTGACGCGCGGCGCTTTGATTGTGACGAAGACTAGTCCTAAGCGCACAGCAAATGTTGGCGATGTCGTTCCTTATGAAATCACTGTTCGCAATGCTGAAAATGTCCAGCGCGCTGACGTTGATGTAGTCGACATTCTGCCTTCCGGCTTGAAATATGTACCCGGCACTTCGCTGGTCAACGGTGTCGCAGATGAACCGGAAAGCACGGGTCGTCAGTTGACTTGGGAAGACCAAACCATTCCGGCCAATGGCACTGTTACTTATAATCTTGCAGTGGTTGTCGGTGCAGGCGTGACCGGCGGCGAGAAGGTCAATACTGGTCTTGCTCAAAATGGTGCAGATGGCGCAGGAATTTCCAACCGCGGCACCGCTGTTGTGACCATCGTGCCAAGCGCTGTGTTCGATTGTTCAGAGCTGATCGGCAAGGTCTTCGAAGATGCAAACCGCAATGGCTATCAAGATGAAAACGAGCCAGGTGTCCCTGGTGTTCGCATTGCGACCGTTAATGGTCAGCTGATAACTACTGATGAATTTGGACGCTATCACATCGCTTGTGCCGCTGTTCCAGATGCCCGCATCGGTTCAAACTTCGTGCTCAAAGTCGATACGCGGACACTGCCGCTCGGCTGGGAGCCAACCACAGACAACCCACGCTCGATCCGCCTGACACGAGGCAAGTTTGGCGAACTCAACTTCGGTGTCGCACCGAAGCAAGAGGAACACGCCAAACAGAACGAGAGGGGGGAGTAAGGGCCATGAAAAAGACACTTAAAAACACTCAAGCTGATACTGCCATGAGCCTTAACGCAAATCACAAAAACGATTGGGTTATGCGTTGCTCCATGATGGCGATTGCTGCGGCCTCAACCGTTGCGGCTCCGGCAGCTGCAGAAGCGAATATTCCCGGTGCAACAGGCGTGAGCAATGTTGAGGTTTCTGTGCCTATGCCAAAAGCTGCCGCACCAGAGATTATCTATGTCTCTAATCCCGTTGTGCAGGGCGAGCCAATGCCGAGCACTTCGACAACTGCAATCGCAGTTGCTACGGTGCAGCAACCCACTAAGCGTGTGGTGTTGGTTGCAAAACCAAGTCCGGCTGCTGCTCCTGTTGCTGCTCCTGTTGC
>JALZVZ010000052.1 GCA_023299945.1 Altererythrobacter sp.
TTACCCTCTTTTGGAACGTTTAATATATTGGAACTTGCCCTAATGAACGCAAGGGGCATGTGCAAGGGGGCTATCATTGCCCTTCCCAAGCTAGTTCCCTCCTAAACGGCATATCAGTCGAACAATTGTTGTGCATCAAGCAACTCGACATCGCTGCGCGAAGCCAAAGCGCGCAGGATCATATATTTGTGCCAGCTGCCAAATGTCACCAGTGCATTCAGCCCTTGCCCCTTGATATTGTCGAGAGCAACTTGGATCAAATCGGTATGAGCACGGTTAATTTGTGTCCAGCCGCCTGGCCCCAAATCCGCATCAAAATAGCGTTGATAGGGCGTCTGTGCGCGCTCTACGATCGCATCATATTCTTGAGTGTGAATAAATTTGGGGTCATCGCCTCTGCCAGCAAGTTCAGCCGAATAGCGCCGCCTAGCCGCCAAATGCTGCGCCCATTGATCCGCGCGAGCAGGATCATTTTCTATTCGTTTCAGGTCCTTGCCGCGATTGGAGGCAATTTCGCTGGTCCAGCCGGCTCCTGCTACAATGTCAAAACCCAATTCTGCACTCAGGGGGAAAACGACATCGGTATATTCGGGAAAAACCTTTGTGCGCGGCTCTGTCACTTTGCCGGTTTGTGCAAAGCCTTGTTTCGCCGCCGCTATTCGGTCTGGCGGGATTTCAGTAATGACCACATCGGGCTGCGAGCGTCGCACCGCTTCACGCAGGACGCCGAGCGAATATTTGGTGCTTTTGCGGTGTGTCGAATGAATCGCGCCAAGCACATGCAGGCGCGTTGTTCCCGTCGCTGGCCGCGCCGCAGCGCATCCGCCCAAGACGCCGGTTAGAGGCAGGCCTGTGATGGTCGCAGCAGACAAGCTACCCAAAATTGCGGAACGCCGTGTAAAGCTCATAATCTACCTTTCGCTTGCAGCAGACCCAACGTTACACATTAATTCTGCGCAAAGCTTATCCACCATCAAAAACGTGCAGCAATCAGCTTGGCCCAGGCTCGTCAGTGCCTGCGAAAGCTGCACCTCTTTGCTGGAGCTGGAGCGCGCCTTCGCGGAACAGGCGCGTCCTTTTGAACGCCTCATCGAGATAGGATTTCTCACCCATCACCGCCTGCGCTCTGGTGTAATAGCCCTCTGCGGCATCCAATTCGCCGGCACCTTCTTTGCACAGTCCAATGTTGAACAAGAGCGAACCATGCTCAGGATTGCGCTCCTCCAGCCCTTCAAATCCAATGCATGAGGCAAGCGCATCATTTTTTGTCATACGCACAGCGTCTTTAAAGACGTTGCGATCTTGCTTCACTAGGCCTTTGCGGCGTTCAAGGATGCGAATGTCACGGCTCACGGTCATAGGCGCCAAATCGCGCCGGATATCCCAAGCCAGATCCTTATTCAGCAACTCCAAGACGCCCGATGTAGTCGGAATTGCGTCATCATCCTCGCAATATTCCTCCGTGCGGGTGATCCGCGAGGCGAAATTGAGCATTTCTTCGCCCTTCTCATCCACCATCACAAGGTCAGGATAGAGCCGCACCGTCAGCTTGTGACAAGGGATGTAAGTCCTGCGATGACGGATACATTTGTCATCAGAATCTTTTTCAAGACAGCTTTTGACTTCTTTGTCATCCAGCTCATCGCGAACCGTATCATGGCCGACTGAGCCTTTGATTATGGCTTGTGCGCCGTCTGCAGGGCTGGAAAGAATCCGCAGCCATGGCTGCCCCTGTATCTCTGCCGCCTCCAATCGCTCACGCAGTACAAAGCGCTGAGCAGAGCCTTGGGTTCCCTCGAGCTGATTAATCGCAATCGTATCGATGGCAATGGCTGCATCGCTATTGGCAGGATAGACGCCGCTGGTAGGCAACACCTCGGCCTGGGCGGCTCCTCCCATTAAAAGTGCCGCCATAGCCGCCGTGTTCACAGCCCATTTTACCATAGAATGTTTCATCGCAATCCCCCCTCTTAGACGCGAAAGCAGTGCGTTAGCTGCCTTCGGCTTTCGTTTCTTTCTGAGGGGGTTCTACCACGCGAACATGAAGCTCGCGCAACTGCGCTAGCTCTGCCTTAGACGGCGCGCTCATCATCAGATCCTCGCCCTTCTGGTTCATCGGGAAAGCGATCACTTCGCGGATCGCTTCTTCACCCGCCAGCAGCATTACGATCCGGTCAATACCCGGCGCTGAGCCGCCATGCGGAGGCGCGCCCAATTTGAATGCCTCGATCATGCCGCCAAATTCGCGGTCAACGTCTTCATTGGTGTATCCAGCCAGTTCAAACGCTTTGTACATAATGTCTGGGCGGTGGTTCCGGATTGCGCCTGATGACAGCTCGTAACCATTGCAAACGATGTCATATTGCCATGCTTTAATGTCGAGCGGGTCCATCGTCTCCAATGCCTCCATCTCGCCCTGCGGCATTGAGAATGGGTTGTGCGAGAAATCGACCTTTTTGGCTTCCTCGTCATATTCGAACATTGGGAAATCGACGATCCAGCAGAATTTGTAGCAGCCTTCCTCGATCAAGCCGAGCTGCTCTCCCACTTGCGTACGGGCCGCGCCTGCCAATTTGGCTGCATCGGATGCCTTGCCAGCGGCGAAGAACAATCCATCGTCATCGCCCAGCCCCAACTCATCATAGAGCTTCGCCATCAGGTCTGGCCCGTGGTTTTTCGCAATCGGCCCGCCAAACTCGCCACCCTTGCGGGTGACATAGCCAAGGCCAGCAAAGCCCTCGCCGCGCGCCCAATTGTTCATATCATCGAAGAACTTGCGGCTCTTCTCATTGGTTTTTGGCGCAGGGATCACGCGCACAACGCCGCCGCCGCCCACAATCTTCTCAAACAGGCCAAAGCCCGATTTTTCAAAGTGGCTGGTGACATCAGAAATAATCAGCGGATTGCGCAGATCAGGCTTGTCGCTGCCATATTTCAGCATGGCCTCGGCATAAGGAATGCGCGGGAATTCGCCCGATTTGGTGACGGTCTTGCCATCCGCGAACTCTTCAAACACGCCTGCCAGCACTGGCTCCAAAGTTTGGAACACGTCTTCTTGCGTGACAAAGCTCATTTCAAAGTCGAGCTGGTAAAATTCTAGGCTACGATCAGCGCGCAAATCTTCATCGCGGAAACAGGGTGCGATTTGGAAATAGCGGTCAAAGCCCGACACCATCAGCATTTGTTTGAACATTTGCGGCGCCTGCGGCAGGGCATAGAAATTGCCGGGATGCATGCGGCTGGGCACGAGGAAATCGCGCGCGCCCTCTGGGCTGGACGCCGTCAAAATCGGTGTTTGAAACTCAGTAAAACCTTGATCAATCATACGCCCGCGGATCGAAGTAATAACCTTGGAGCGCAGCATGATGTTGCGGTGCATTGTCTCGCGCCGCAAATCGAGGAAACGGTATTTAAGCCGGATTTCCTCTGGATAATCCTGCTCACCAGCCACTGGCATCGGCAGCTCTGCGGCAGCAGATTGCACGGTCACACCGCGCGCATAAACTTCGATGGCGCCGGTTGGCAGGCCGGTGTTCACAGTCTCCGCAGAGCGTGCCTTCACCTCGCCATCAATGGTCACCACGCTTTCCGCGCGCAGCCCGTCCAGCACTTTGAGCGCTGGCGAATCTTCATCCACCACAATCTGCGTCATACCGTAATGATCGCGCAGATCGACGAACAAAACGCCGCCATGGTCGCGCTTACGGTGCATCCAGCCTGAAAGGCGAACGGTTTCGCCAACATTCTGGTCTGTCAGCTGTGCGCAATTGTGGGTACGATAAATATGCATTGAATTACTTGTCCTTTTCGCCGGTATAGCGCTAGAGCCTCGCGGACGCGAATATCATGTGATCTTGCGCGCTAACACGGCAAGCCCGCCGCTTTGTCAAGCTGGTGTGCAATCATCCGGGGTCTTGCCACCTCAAAACAGATAGATTTGGGCCCTTTTGCCCGAGGAGCGGCACACCGCTTCACATATAGAAAAGACACACATGAAAATACATGATCTGATTACCACGACCGATGCTCTGACCG
>JALZVZ010000053.1 GCA_023299945.1 Altererythrobacter sp.
CCTTCGGCGAGGAGCAGTTGTGCGAGATGAAAACCGATAAATCCAGCGGTTCCAGTGATGAGTACTTTGCGCAAGGCGTAATCCAATTCTGAAGCGGTTTATTCTGCGGCTTGCTGAACCGAACCATCATTTTGGGCTTCAGGCGCGCTATGTTTACCTGGCGCTTCTGATCCCAAAGGGCGATGATCAAATTCAGGAACCAATTGCTTTAACAAAGCAATGGCTTGCTCGCCCTCGCGGCATAGCCGCATTTCTCCTAATAATGACTGAATGACCGCCATTTCTGCGAAATGCTCATGGGCCATCATAATGCGCGGATGCCGCGTTGTTTGCGGTGCTTCGCCGATTAGCAGCTCTTCGAACAGCTTTTCGCCGGGACGCAGGCCAACCTCGATAATCTCAATATCGCCATCAAGGTTGCCCATGTCTCGCACGGTAAGCCCGCTCAATTGGACCATGGTGCGGGCCAATTTCTCAATCGTAATGGGTTTGCCCATATCCAGCACGAACATCTCGCCGCCCTTTGCCATACCCGCGGCTTGAATGACCAATCCAGCGGCCTCTGGGATGGTCATGAAATAGCGGGTGATGTCCTTATGGGTGAGGGTGATTGGCCCGCCTGCTGCGATTTGTGAGCGAAACAGCGGCACAACAGAGCCGCTGGAGCCGAGCACATTGCCAAAGCGCACCATGGAAAAGCGAGTTAATTTCGATCGCTCTGCATGGCTTTGCAAGATTTGTTCCGCAGCGCGCTTGGTTGCGCCCATAACATTGGTTGGGCGCACCGCTTTATCCGTACTGATCAGGATGAAATCGGATATTTTGGCTAGGGCGGCCGCGTCAGAGAGTTCCTGCGTGCCAATAATATTGTTGCGAATTGCCTCAATTGGATTGGCCTCAACAAGCGGCACATGTTTGTAAGCGGCGGCATGGAAGACCGTGTCGATAGCATGGCCGCCAAAGGCTTCATCCAGCCTTTGGCGATCTGTAACCGACCCCAACATCGGCACGATTTCAAGCGCGATATTACTGGCGCCAACATGGGCCTCGCGCAATTCGCGTTCAATTTTGTAGAGTGAGAATTCGGAAATTTCGAACAGGATCAACTTAGCCGCGCCAATGCTGGCGATCTGACGGCACAGCTCGCTGCCTATTGAGCCGCCAGCCCCTGTGACCATAACTGTTTTGCCAAGTACGGTGCGGCCCAGCAGATCTTTGTCTGGTGCAACTGGTTCGCGGCCTAAAAGATCCTCAATTTCAACCGGGCGAACGTCATCAATAGATACACTGCCCTCGGCCAAATCGCGCACCTGAGGCAATGTTTGCACAATGACTTTAAATGCGCCCAAGCTTTCGACGATTTTTCGACGCTTGCGGCGCGAGGTGCTTGGAATGGCGAGGAAAATGTCGGTGACTTTTTTCTCAGAAATAATCTGAGCAATGTCTCCGCTCCACCATATCGACGTGCCGTCCAGTGATTGGCGGGCCTTTTGTTTGTCATCATCAACAAAGCCGACGACGTTAATTTCAGGCTCTGTGCGCAAGGAGCTTGCGATTTGTTGGCCTGCATTGCCCGCGCCATAGATCAGCACGCGCTTGACCTTCCCATCGAAAGTGTGGCGGCCCAACAGCTCAACAATTACAAATCTAATCGCAATCCTTGAACCCATAACAAAGGCAAAGAACACCATGGGCTGGAGGATACCTAGTGTCCGAGGAATGCCCGAAATGCCGCCGACAGTGATCGCGATCGTGATAACAAAACTGTAAAGTACAAAAGTGCGGACCAAGCGCCGCATCATTCCGAGGCCAGCATAGCGGAAAATGGTGCTGTACACGCCAGTTGCGACAAACAGAATGACGGCGGTTGGCAGAGTAAGCGCGACCAATTTTGCGACCGCATCGTTCCAATAGATGAACATGCCGATACGCAGGGAATAGGCAATCCAAGCCGCTTGCAGCAGCAAAAACAAGTCTATCGAGAGGATAATGCCTTGCTTTGCTCTACGCGGTAAAGCGGCGAACCAACCCAAGGTACTGAAAATGAAAGAATAAATGTTCAGCCCTCCCTTAAAAACGCATGGTTGTACATCCAGCTTACGAAGCACTTTTTGTTATGCAATCTTCGATTTTCATCTCATTGCTCGTTACAGCTGCTTTTAACAAGGGTCGAGCGGAATCAGAATACCGTGATCAACTTAGAGTGAGCGAACATTTTTTATGCCGCCGCTATGCCGCGCTTGAACTAAACTCTTGCAGGCTTGTGATTGATATTTGTTGCGCTCCTGCTTCGCCACTTGAGTGCCAGTCGATGTTATCGGGCGAGAGGTGGTTGGGTTGCCACCGAATCTCTTAGAATTTGCTTTCTCGAACAGACATTTGGGGGGCGCCCCAGAATTTTTTCGGGAACAACCTTATACACAGTAGAAATTGTTTGGTTTCGGTTGGGGTTCTGTGCGCATTTTATGTTATGGTCTCCTATAGCACTTTGACTAGGAATACAGATCGGAAG
>JALZVZ010000054.1 GCA_023299945.1 Altererythrobacter sp.
AGGGAGTAAAAGCAGGTCAGCGCGAGAGGGGGAACTCTGTAAAAGCCTCGTTATCTATTAGTTCGGCAGGAACACTCCATTGGTTACATGAATAATTCCATTGGATGTTTTTACGTCTGCGGTGGTCACTGTTGATGTGCGACCAGCTCCGTCGGTGATCACGACGCTGCCATCGACCAATGTTGCGGTCAGTGTTCCGCCTGACAATGTTTCGAACTCGAATGCGCCATTATTGGCTGTGATTGCGGCGACCAGATCTCCTGCTTCCACTTTGCCTGCAACGACGTGATAGGTGAGGATCGTGGTCAAGGTGCCTTTATTTTCAGGCTTCACGAGAGTTGCGACTGTGCCTTCTGGCAGTTTCGCGAACGCATCATCAGTTGGTGCAAATACGGTGAAGGGGCCGTCGCCTGATAATGTCTCGCCAAGGCCTGCTGCGGTGACCGCTGCGACTAGGGTGTTATGAACGCCGGTGCTTTGTGCAGTTTGCACGATGTTGGGCTTTTCAGCTGTCTTGGTCATTTTTTGACCATGATTGTGGGCTGCCAATGGGGCGCCTACTGTGATCGCCATGGTTGAGGTTGCTGCTACTGCGGCGAAGGCTGCCAGCTTAAGCTGTGTGGACATCGTCATTTTTAATCTCCTGTTGGGACCCTTCCGCTCAATCTGGGGGGGGGAGCGTGTTGGGGCAAGCTCTCCTGCTTGCATATGGAGTTACGCAGGCCCGCTATGCCTGGATGCAAAAGATATTAGAATAATTTCGCACTGATAGAATTTGTAGTGAAAACAGGAATTTAGACCTGTGTGAATGCGCCTTGGGCCACTACGGGCCCTGCATCAATGCCGTCAGGCTTGCCGCCCAATGGCTCGCGCGTCAGTACAACTGCGACGCCATCACCCATATTGCCGGTGATCTCTGCGGGCAAAGTAACGCGGCGTTCTTCACCGGCGACCACAACGCCGAGGCTTTGCAGATTGCTGCCATCTGCCGGCACGAGCCACAATTCGTGATCATGCACACCGTCGGCCGTTAGACCGCTGGCAGAGACCAACATTTCCTTGGCCTCAGGCAAATAGGTCACGCCAATGCGCAAATTGGTGTCGCCAATTGGCACGTTAGCCATCAACGGAGCTGCAGGTGCGGCGGCGATTGTTGGCGCCGACGGATCGCCTGCGCCCTGAATAGTGTTGAGCGTATTGGGAGAAACAACCATCAGTACCACGGCTGCCACCGCAGCGGCGGCCGCTGTGCTGCCGGCGATCTGCCAATTGCGAAGTCGCTGTTTGAGCGCAATCACATCCGCGCCCGCATCTGTGCCGCTTTCTTTCGCATTAACCGCTGAGTCGATCCGTTCCCAGAGCTGCGCATCGGGCGCTGCGCCGTCCATCTCGTCGCTTAGCGGGATAAACCAATTATCCCACCAATCCTTGCGGCTGACAAAAATCCCGCCATCGGTCATTTTGCCGCGCGCGGTGAGCAATTCCTCGCCCTCTAGCAGGCCAAGCGAATATTCCGCTGCCAGCATGGGATCATCGCGTTTGATTGTCGGTGCGTCGCTCATTCGCTCGCCTCCAGACAGCCGCGCAGTTTTTGTAAGCCGCGCCTAACCCAGCTTTTCATCGTACCCAGCGGCACATCGGCGGTCTCTGCCAATTCCGCATAAGTCTGCCCATCAAAGAATGCGGAACGAATAGCGCCGCGTTGGCGCTCTTCCAATTCTTCCAGACAAGCATGAATTTGCGTCGCTTTTTCCGCATCAATCAAGAGGCTGTCAGCCAAAGGTGCAGCATCCGGAATGGGCGCTGCTTCCTCAACTGGCACAGCCCCTTGGCGCACTTTGCCTGAGCGAAGACGATCCACCGCGCGGTTGCGGGCGAAGGTTGCGAGCCATGAAATAGGGCTGGCACGGGTGGGATCATAGCGATCCGCACGCTGCCATAAATTTACATAAACATCCTGCAAAGCGTCTTCAGCCTCCTTCCGGTCACCTAAGATACGCAAGCATATTCCAAATAGTTTCGCCGAGGTTGCATCATAAATTTCAGCCAGCGCCGATTGATCGCCGTTCGCAAGCCGCGCCATGGCGGATTTCAGCGCCTCGCGCGCTTCTGTGGTGGCTGCCTGAACCATTCAGCAGCAGCCCTGCTCAATGGAGACAGTTTCCAACTGAAGCGTCGCATGATCGATACCAAATCGCTCGGCCAAGCCAGCGGTTGCCTCGCGTAGAAACGCGTCGGCATCAGGCCCAATTGCAGGGCCTTGGGGCATCAATAGATGTGCGGTGAGTGCTGTTTCGGTCGTCGACATAGGCCAGATGTGCAGATCATCCACTGAGGCCACGCCGTCAAGCCCTGAAAGGTAGGTTTTCACTTCCTTTTGATCAATCCCCTCCGGCACGGCGAGCAATCCCATCCGGAGGCTTTGCTTCGTGAGCTGCCATGTCCCCAGCGCAATGATTGCGACAATGATGAAACTGGTGAGCGGATCGATCCAATGCTGTCCGGTGTAAATGATCGCAATACCGGCGATAACCACGCCGAGCGACACGAGCGCATCGGCGGCCATATGCAGGAATGCGCCGCGAATGTTCAAATCGTCATTGCGGCCGCGCAAAAACATTAGCGCCGTGCCTGTGTTAATCAGAATGCCGATCCCAGCCACGATAACCATGGTCATGCCTGCAACAGGCGCCGGGTCGTATATGCGGCGAATGGTTTCAAACAGGATCGCGCCAATCGCTACCGCCAGCAGCAGCGCATTGGCCAGCGCGGCTAGGATAGTCGAGCTTTTATAACCATAAGTATAACGGCTGGTCGGTGCCTTTTTTGCAGCAACGCTGGCGCCCCAGGCGAGCAGCAGAGCGAGGACGTCTGACAAATTGTGTCCCGCATCGGCGACCAGAGCCATGGAGCCGGAAAGAAATCCGTAAGTCGCCTCGATGATGACAAAGCCAGTATTGAGGATGACCCCAACCAGAAATGCGCGGCCAAAGTCGGCGGGCGCGTGGACGTGGCCATGCGCATGGCCATCGCCGTGACCTAGAAAGCCGTGGCTGTGCCCGTCGCCATGCGATTGGTCATGATCGTGCGAATAGTCATCGCCGTGACTGGGTGAGTGATCCGTTCCCATTGGCTCAGTCATAGACGCAAGCATCGAGCCCGTCACGCCTTACCACTGCCATGCGGGCCTGAATGGTGCGGCCATGGCGCGCGAGCCAGCCTGATGGGGCAACCACTTCGCGCTTTTTGGGCAGGGGAAGGGCTACAGCCATACGGGCGGCCTCGTTTTTCGTCAGGCGCGCGGCGGTATGACTGAAATAACGCTGGGCGCCGGCCTCTGCGCCATAAGTTCCAATGCCAGTTTCCGCGACATTGAGATAGACTTCCATGATCCGGCGCTTGCCCCAAATCTTCTCAATGGCGAAGGCGAAATAGGCCTCCAGCCCTTTGCGCGTATATCCGCCGCCTTGCCATAGAAAGACGTTTTTTGCGGTTTGCTGGGTGATGGTGGAACCGCCCCGGATGCGGCCGCCTTTTGCGTTATATTTAATCGCTTTTTCAATCGCTTCTGTATCGAAGCCATCGTGAGTGCAGAATTTTGCGTCTTCCGCTGCAATTGCGGCGCTGACCAGATTGCGGTCGATATTCTCCAGGCTCTCCCAGTCTTTCGACAGCGAATTGTCATCCATAATCATGGTCGCGGTCATCGGCACCGGGATCCATTTAAACGCGATG
>JALZVZ010000055.1 GCA_023299945.1 Altererythrobacter sp.
AACGCTCGTCTCGTTTGATAAGCTTCTGCAGTCGTTTGAACAGGCCATCACCGCGCAGCGATCCGGCCTCCTTTAATTTGCGCTGATGATCGGGGAATGTGTTCCCGTCTGCATCGCGCCCGCGCCAATATAATTTACCGACCTGATGCGGCTTTTTCTGATCAGGGCCGCTGCGTTGTCCAGCAAATTTATCGCCTTGCAATTGCTCTTCGCGCAGCAATTCAGGCGAGAATATATCTTCGCCGGAGACCACATCGAAATCATCCACAAAATAGCGAGGAACAGGCACAATCGCACTGATCAGATCGCCCTTGTTCACCGACACTTCCACGCCGGGTTTGATGATTTTGAGATTGAAGGTGAAGTCGCGGCGCAGATTGTCTGTCTCAACCACGGCAAACAAATTGGACAGGTTGAAGTAAAAGTAATTGGGCGCATCCATCACCATCAAATTGACGCCGGGCGGCGTGCGGAAATGGAACCGGTTTTGAATGGTGACAATGCCATTGCCAAAATGCGTCTGGACATATTGCAGAGGATTGTCTTGATCCTCTTCATCAATCGTGACCCGCGTATCACCAGGATCAGGCCCGCCATTCCAAACGGCTTTCCATGACAATAGGCTGCGGATCGCAAAGCCATATTGATTGCCAACAACGACGGGCAAACAGTGGAAAGAATGCTGGCCAAGCGCAGCGCGTTGGCCATGGCCGCGCAAAGGCTCAATCACCGATAGCATGCTGCTGGCAAATTCGGGCATTTCGGGAATGCAGACGATCTTCCCGTCTGGAACCAGATTATCCGGATCATTGATCATTGCACCACACCCCAACCCTTACCGCATTATTCAATAACGCGGCCGCGAACCATCACAAATTCCACATTTTCCAGCACGCTCACATCATCCAAAGGATTCCCGTCGACGGCAATGATATCGGCGGAATAGCCTGTTTTCAATTGCCCGATAGAATCGCCCATACCCAGCACTTCGGCGGCGACTGTGGTTGCGCTGGCGAGCGCCTCGGCATTGCTCATCCCGCCCTTACGCATCAGCGCAAACTCGCCCGCATTTTCGCCATGGGGGAACACGCCGGCATCTGTACCAAACGCGATTTTGACACCGTATTTGCGTGCGCGCTCCACAATCGTTCCGGCGAACTGGCCTACGGTGCGGATTTTGTCGTCCACCACAGGCGTATAATAGCCCGTACCGACGTTTTTCTTAATGCCCTCAAACGCCATAAGCGTGGGCACAAGGATGGTGCCCTTCTCGCGCATTACCTTGGCGGCTTGCTCATCAATATAAGTGCCATGCTCAATCGTCTGCACACCGGCACGCGCCGCCGCCTCAATCCCGCGAGCGCCATGCGCATGGGCCGCGACTTTCAAGCCAAGAGTGCGCGCAGTATCAACGATTGCGGTCATTTCTTCAGGCGTAAAATGCGCCTCTAATCCGCGCCCTTGCTGAGACAAAACGCCGCCAGTGGCCGTGATTTTGATAAGGTCAGCGCCATATTTGGATGCGGTGCGCACGCGTTCCGCACATTCCAGCGGCCCTGTGCAAGTAAAGCCTGAGGCAAGCACATCGTTTACATGTTTGTGAAAGCCATTGGTGTCGCCGTGCCCGCCAACGATGCTGATTGTGCGCGCCGATGTGACAATGCGCGGGCCAGGTGTAACGCCGTTGGCTGTTGCACGGCGTAGGCTTTGGGTGACTTGATCGGTACGAGAGCCGAGGTCACGCACAGTGGTAAAGCCTGCCAGCGCCGTAATGCGCGCATTCTTCGCTGCGATAAGCGTGTACCATTCCGGCGGATTGACCGCTGCGCGCCAAAACTCGCCCGATGGGTCGCCGGATAGGTGCGTGTGGAGATCAATTAGGCCGGGCAGAACGGTTTTGGTAGAAAGATCGAAAACCACGTCGGCTTCGAAGTTTGTCGCGCCAGCAGTGATGGATATGATTTTGCCATCCTCCACCATAATGAGCGCGGGGCCCGTGGGCGGGCTGTTTGCGTCGACAATCACATTGCCCGCGACAATCGCTACTGTCTCCGCCGCTGCCGGCGCAGCCATAGCCGCCGCCACAAACGCAACAGAACCCAAAATCACACTACGAAAAGTCATCATGCATTCTCCCTTAAGACCGTCATAGGCGCGCAATACCGCAGCCTGCAATGCTGCAAATTTCGCAATTTGCCTTGCGCGCTACGTTCGCTATGAAAGACGCAATCATATAGCATTGGGCAATAATCCAACATTGGGGACACATATTCTTATGAAGCGTTCTGCACCTAAATACGCCGCATTGACGGCAACATTCTTCGCCTCTGTCTCGCTGGCTGCAACCGCGCAAGCACGGCCGATGACCCCTGAAGATGTCGCAAAGATCGAAAGCCTTGGCGCGATGGCCGTTTCGCCCGATGGATCGCGCGTGGCCTTTACCACAGCAAGCCTTCCCGATGTGAGCGAAGGCGAAAAAGACGGCACAACCAAACAAGTTTTGAAAGTCGCCACCGGCCCCGATGCCGCCCGTGCCTATCTGCCCGAGGATATCTCACCGCGCAGCGTCAGCTTCTCGCCCGATGGCCGGATGATCGGATTTATCTGGGCCAAAAAAGACAAAAAACGTGCCGTATGGGGCGTGCCAGTTGATGGCGGCACATACACAAAACTCGCCGCGATCAAGGATGCCAACGTCAGCAGCTATAAATGGAGCGATGATGGCCAGACCATCTACGTTCTGGCTAGTGCAGAAGAAGACAAGCAGCGCAAAACGCAAAGCAAAGCTGGCTTCAACGCCCGCGTATATGAGGAAGAGTTCAAGCCTGCACGCATGTTCGCAGCCAAAGCGCCCGCCAGCATTGGCGGCGATATCGATAAGGAGCCACGCGAAATTGCTCTGCCCGGTTTTGTTAGCGGCTTCGACATCGCTCCCGGCGGCGCATTTGGCGTTGTTCAAACCGCCCCAACCCCACTCGTGGATGACAGCCTTACCAGCATGCGGGTCAATATTATCGACCTTGGCACAGGCAATGTCCGCGCCGTGGTGGAGACACCGGGCAAAATCGGCGATGTTGAAATCTCGCCCGACGGCAAGCAATTGTCGCTGATTGCCGGCGTGGATATGAATGATCCTGCTGCGACCACGCTCCACCTCGTTGACACAGCCACTGGCAAATACCGCGCTTTGAATGCCGGTGCAGCAGAAGCTGCGGTCGACGCAGAATTTATGGCCAATGGCATGCTGGGCGCAGTCATCCATAAGGGCGCAAGCAGCTTCCTGCGCATGTATGACGCCAATGGAACTCAACTCAATGAAATCGCGGCCGAAGGCCTTGCGGTCAGCGGCATCCAAGCTGGCGGCACCCGTGTCGTTGTTCGTGCCAGCAGCGCGAAACACCCAAGTGAGCTTTTCGGCGTTTCACTGTCCGGCGACTTCACTCGCTGGACCAGCCACAATCCTTGGCTGGCCGATATCAGCTTCGGCAAGCAAAGCATTGTCACCTACACAGCGCGCGATGGCCAAGAGGTCGAAGGCGTTTTGATCGAACCTGTTGGCGGAGCCCCGCGCGGAGGCGCGCCCACGATCATGAATGTTCATGGAGGGCCAGAGGCGCATGAAAGCAATGGCTGGCAAACCGCCTATTCCAAACCGGGCCAAGTGGCCGCGGGCCAAGGCTATGCTGTGTTCCTGCCCAACTATCGCGGCTCAACCGGTTACGGCACAGCCTTTTCCAAACAGCATCAGGGCAATTACACCGACCCTGAATTTAACGATGTGGTGGATGCCAAACGCGCGCTTGTGGCCAAGGGTATTGCAGATCCCGACCGCACGGGCATTACCGGCGGTTCTTACGGCGGCTATGCCAGCGCATGGGGTGCAACCGCCCATTCTGCGGAATACGCCGCTAGCGTGATGTTCGTCGGAATTTCCAATCAGATCAGTAAGTTTGGCACAGGCGACATTCCATACGAAATGTACAATGTGCACAGCCGCAAATGGCCTTGGGATGATTGGCAAGCGATGCTGGAAGTTTCGCCCATTTTCCACGTTGATAAGGCGGAAACTCCGATCCTTATCATGCACGGTGACAGCGACACGCGCGTTGATCCGGGCCAATCATTTGAGCTTTATCGCTCCATCAAAATCCGCAAGCCAGACACGCCTGTACGCTTTGTCTTGTTCCCCGGCGAAGGCCACGGCAACCGCCGCGCCGGCAGCCGCTATGACTACAATTTGCGCATGATGGAATGGTTCGACACCTATCTCAAGACAGGCGACCGCAAGGCGAAAATGCCTGAAGCACGCCCAACTTTGGCGGAGGGCGCGAAAGGCGCAAAACCGCCAAAGGATGATGATAAAGAGGAATAAGCTCGCTTGCGAAAGCGCAACCTAAACACAAAGGGCTGCCTTAACCGGCGGCCCTTTTTCGTTTACTCCTAAGCCGTCATTCCAGCCGCTTGCCAATCGGCAATCGCTTCAATCGGGAACAAGAGCATAATCACATTCAGCGTCAAATTGTCGCGCACCACATATGCTGCGACAATTTCGGCAATAACAGCCAAGACCACCGTCACCTTCACCGGCAATTTCAGCGCGAGATAAAAACCGAAACTCATCCAGGCTATATCAGCAAAAGAGTTGAGCACGCTATCACCGGAATAGCCCCAATTGGCCGTAACCGACCGAAACCGCTCAATCACCATTGGCGTGTTTTCCAGCACTTCCCATGCGGCTTCCAAAAACACAGCGAGCGGCAGGCCCCATTTCGCTGCGCTCAATCCGCCTAGCTGCCATTTGCTGAAAAGTGCCCATGCCAAAGCGTAAAAAATCATCCCGTGAATGATGTGGCTGGGCGTGTACCAATCGGAAATATGCTGGCTGTTGCCGGCCGAATTAATATCGCCATACCACAGCTCCACCGTCCCGCAGGTGCACATTGGAGGGCGGCCCATGGCGAGCAAAATCGCAACGGAAATGATAGTGATAGCGACCCCAATAAGGATCGCCATGCGGTTCGGCCTCATAAAGTTCATAGGTGCGTTGATGAATCAGCCGCGCCGGTTTTGCAAGTTCTGCCGAAAATCAGTGATGCTCAGAACGTGTAGCCCAGCCCTAACCCTGCGAAAAACTGATCCGCGTCTCCGCGCACAGATGTGTAGGGCGTGTCAGCTGCATCGCCAACGAGGCGCGAATAGCTGCCGATGAACACCGCGGACATACCGCCGTTTAAAGCGTTTCCGTCAAAGTCATAGGCGATGAAAGTGCTCGCGCCGACAGATTGCAATCCGCCATCGGCTTCAAACGGAGCCAGCCCACTGGCCGCGCTTTGCACGCCATTCACTGAGTAATAATAATCCGCATAATTATCATCCACAATCGAGGCGTTGAGCGAAAATGATACTGCCGTGCCGCGATCAAGCGGCGCGAAATAGCCGAGCGATGGCTCGATAATAATCCCGTCATGCGCGCCTGCGACATCGGCACGCGCACCGATTTTCAATGAAATGCTGTCGCGCCTTGTGCCAATCCCGCGTTTCGAAATGCCCGCGGCAACGCCGACTTCCACAGCGCGGTCCAGCTCGCCCGCCAGCTCAACCACAGGATCATCAATCCCATCGACGCGGTCGCTGCGAATACGGAACGCTGGGCCAAAGGATATGTCCAAGCCCTCTTCCTCGCCGGTCAAGAAATCCAGCGCAAGGCCTGGTCCAAGCGGGCTAAACCCAATGCCAGCCACTTCGCCTTGTACAATAGGCAAAGGAAATGGGCGGTAATCATCGCTGCCTGTGTAACTGGGGCTGAGCCCTACGCCGATACCAAGGGTCACCCAATCGCCGTCAAACACGCTTTCGCCCTTAATGAAAGGCGGCGGGCCTCCATTTGATGGATTGCCAGCAGGCGGACCAACTGGCGCAACGGGCGGGGGAGCCTCTTGCGCAGCCAGCATTTGCGGGGCGGACAGGCACAAAATTGTCGCCATTCCAGCCACAAGCGAAGCGGTGCGGTTCGTTGATTTAAACATTAAGCTCCTAGTCGCAGACATTGCCCGCGCGCCAAAACGCAATTTTTGCAACTCCTATTCAATTGCTCCTGACTAAAGCCTGTCCTAAAGCATGGGCGTAATGACAGAAAAATCGGTCGATGTTGCAATTGTGGGCGGAGGATTGGCTGGTGGGCTGATTGCGCTGGCGCTCCATAATGCCCG
>JALZVZ010000056.1 GCA_023299945.1 Altererythrobacter sp.
TCGGCGTTATCCAGCATCTGCCACACTGTGCCCATGTTGAACAATGCGTCTGCCGCCACAAAGGCGCTGGCAACGAAATCGAGCGGGACGCTCTCTTCCTCGGCCAATTCAAAGGGTGGGAGCAGGCCTAAGCGGTTGACGATGCGATTGGCGAGTTCGGTCGCGATCATCTCGCGCCGCAGCCGATGGCCCTTAATCTGGGCGGCATAAGTTTTGCGCATTGCCGCAGGAAAGGCTGCGATCAGCGCATCCTCCATCGCGGGATCATCGGGCAAGGTGCTCGCTTCAATCGCATCTTGCAGCACCAATTTCGTTGACGACAGCAGCACGGACAATTCGGGCCGCATTAGCCCGTGTCCATCGCTCGCGCGGCGAGTGAAGCTCTCATTATCAGCGAGCCCCTCGGTCGGTCGATCAAGATTGCCAGCCTCTTCCAAGGTTTCCATCAGGCGCAAATAGGATGCGGTTGCATCCGGTCCGCTGGCCTCGGCAACAGACAGGGCGAGCGCTTGAAGGCGGTTGTCCTCCAGCACAATCTCGCCCACTTCCTCCGTCATTTTCTCTAGCAGAGCATTGCGTTTCTTGGCCGATAATTGGCCTGACAACGTTGCCGCTTGCAGCGCAATTTTGATATTCACTTCATTGTCAGAGCAATCCACGCCGGCGGAATTGTCGATATAATCGGTGTTGATCCGCCCGCCTTTCAGTGCAAATTCAATTCTGCCTGCCTGCGTAATGCCAAGATTCGCGCCCTCGCCGATCACCTGCGTGCGCAATTCATTGGCTGACACACGCAAACCGTCATTGCCCGGATCGCCCACCGCGATATTATTTTCTGCCGACGCTTTGATGTAAGTGCCAATCCCGCCAAACCACAGCAGGCCAACCGGCGCTTTCAAGATCGCGCTGATCAATGCCTCGGGTTCAAACTCTGCTTGGTCGGCACCGATAGCCTCTTGTGCTTGCTTGCTCAGCTCAATCACCTTGGCATCGCGGGCAAAGATTCCGCCACCTTTGGAGATTAGCTCGGCGGAATAATCCGCCCAACTGGAGCGTGGCAGGTCATAAAGACGCTGGCGCTCAGCCCAACTTTTCGCAGGATCAGGATCGGGATCAATGAATATGTGCCTGTGATCAAATGCAGCGACCAATTGGATCGATTTGGACAATAGCATGCCATTGCCAAACACATCGCCCGACATATCGCCGCAGCCCGCCACGCGCACGGGCTCTGCCTGAACATCAACGCCCATTTCGAGGAAATGTCGCTGCACAGATACCCATGCACCGCGCGCGGTGATGCCCATAGCCTTGTGATCATAGCCATTGGAGCCGCCACTAGCGAAAGCATCGCCCAGCCAAAAGCCCGCTTTTTCAGCAATCGCATTGGCAACATCGGAGAAGCGCGCTGTGCCTTTGTCGGCGGCAACCACGAAATAGGGGTCTTCACCGTC
The DNA here is from genome assembly GCA_023299945.1 of Altererythrobacter sp. Lineage (GTDB taxonomy): Bacteria > Pseudomonadota > Alphaproteobacteria > Sphingomonadales > Sphingomonadaceae > Erythrobacter. Next base: position 1,455 of record JALZVZ010000056.1, read on the forward strand.
GTGGATCACAACATTGGCGGGGTGTGCGGTTTTGCCGTCCTTGAGATTGTCGGTAACAGACAAAAGCGTGCGAATAAACAGCTCGTAACTCGCTTGGCCCTCGGCCGCCCATGCTTCGCGATCTTCTGCTGGATTGGGCAGTTGTTTGGGGTAAAAACCGCCCTTTGCGCCTGCTGGAACAATCACTGCATTCTTCACGCGCTGCGCCTTCATAAGCCCGAGAATTTCCGTGCGGAAATCATCGCGCCTGTCTGACCAACGCAGGCCTCCGCGTGCAATCGGGCCAGAGCGCAAATGAATGCCTTCCACGCGGCGCGAATAGACGAAAATCTCGCGCCAAGGCAGCGGTTTGGGAAGGCCGGGCACAGCGGCAGATTTGATCTTAAACGCCAGCGCTTCTGCGGCTGCAGGCGCAAAGGCATTGGTGCGCAAAATCGCTTCCACCAAGGCATGATACAGCCGTAGCAAGCGGTCATCATTGATCGCGGCAACTTTGGAAAGCCCGCTTTTCAATGCTGCGCGCGCCCTATTGGCGGCGGCCTCGCGCTTGCCCTTGAACGCAGGGTCATGCTGGGCGGTGAACAGCGCAATGAGCGCCTTGGTCACTTTGGGCGCTGCGACCAATGCATCGACGACGGTGTAAATGGTAAAACCCATGCCAGTTTGGCGTAAATAGCGGTAAAATGCGCGCAGCCAATTCGCTTCACCCGCCGACAATCCGACAGCGACGACCAACCGGTTGAACGGGCCATTTTCTGCCTCGCTATTGAGAACAGCGGCAATCGCTTCTTCTAAATCCGGCGCGCGGGCGAGCAAATCGCTGGCCTTGCTGCCAGAGGGCAGAGCCAGATGAAAATGGTGAATCTCTCCCAATAAACCGCCATCAAGAGTGGTCGCGACTTCAGTTAATACGCGGAAGCCAAAGTTTTCCAGAACGGGCACAGCGTCCGACAAATCCAGCTCGCCGGAGTGCTGATAAATGGTGAGGTGCAGCTTATTATCATCATCGCTCGGCAAACCGAAAAAGCGTGCATCGCGATTGCGTCCTTCGCCCGCGATATCGGTCGTTAAAGACCGAAGCCGGGATATGTCGATCGCTGCATCCCTTGGCGTATAGGCCGCACGGTAGCTAGGCGGGAATGCGGCGGCATAGCGGGCCGCCAAAGCGGCTGCGCGCGAGGGTTCCTCTGTTCCTGCAAGCTCGCGCTCAACCCCCTCGTTCCAGCCGCGCAGCAAATCAAGCAATTGCGCCTCTAGATCGGTGCTGTCAGGCAGTTTGCCGGATTGGCGAATGTCGAGCACAAAGCGCAGCATAGCCAGATTGCCGCCTTCAACCTCAAGGCTCCAATCCAGCATTTGCGCGCCAGCGGCATTCACCAGCATATCTTCGATCGCTTGGCGAACTTGCGTCGAAAGCAAATCGCGCGGGAGCCAGATAAAGGCGAACAAATGGCGCTGCAACGGTGCTGCTGCCATGGCGATGCGCGGGCGCGGGCGATCAACCAGCCCCATCATCGCTGTGGCCAAGCGGGCAATGTCGGCGCGCTCTAATCCGAGCAAAAGGTCATGCGGGATTGCCGTTAGTGCGTGGACCAATGCTTTGCCTGCGTGGCCAGTGGGCTCAAATCCCAAATCCTGCGCAATTTGCCTTGAGTGGACATGCAGAACCGGCACTTGAGCAGGCGGGCTGGCCAGCGCCGCGCTGGTCCAAACGCCTGCATGAACCGATAACGCCTCAATTTTAGCGCTCTTTGTATTGCGGACCGGCACGATAAACAGATCGAGCGGAACGCGCCTATGGACATTGGCAATACGGTTGGCTTTGACGATCAGCAACTCGCGGGTTTTGTTTTCTTCGAACCAATCAAACGCGCGATCATACGAGGCATCAGCCAGCAGACTGCGCGAGCTTTTACGGCAAATCCCGCAAGGTTTCAGCGTTTTGCCGCCGCGTTCACGGATCAAATGGCCTAGCTGGGTTAGCATGCCGCCATTGAACCAATTGAGTAGGGCTGCGTTTTCTTCATCTGCAAGCACGTTGGCGTCTTTCGCCATGGCGGCCTGCACTTTGGACCAATCTTTTACTGCGGCGCGCACGTCACCCAAAGTGACTTTTAAATGACGCTCAAGCTCGCGCCGTTGGCGCGCATCAACGCGTTCTGTTTCGATATAGATGACGGATTCGCGGGCGGCATTCGCAAGCGGTTTTGCCGTTTTGGCGGGTTTATCGTGCAGGGCTTTCAGAACGCCTTTAGAATCGCGTTCCACCGGCACAATGGGATGGACCAAGCGTTCGATAGAAAGGCCCCGCGCAGCAATCGTGGCGGCAATCGAATCCACCAGAAACGGCATGTCATCATTGATAATCGCAATGCGGAGCATCCGGCGGGCATCACCTGCGCTTTCGATTACAAGAGTAGAGTGGCCTCTTGTACGGGTGCGGGCTGCATCCAAAACAAAGCGCGCTGCGGCGTCCAAATCCTTTGTGGCAAAGGGCGTGTCACCGGGCAGCAATGCGCCCTTCAAATGCCGCAAAAGCGCCTTGAGGTGAGAGTCATTGGCCGAGGTTTTAGACACCATCATCGCTGCTCCTATGCCGCCCTCAGGCGTAATATTATTATTCACGAGTTACGCAATAATGCGCCGAGAGTTTGTAGCGGGTCAAGCCTCAACCGCGGGTCAATGCGCAGCTACGTATGAGCGGCGAGAAAGCGTGCATTTACGCGGTCACTGTGCTCGCCGCCTCCAGTGCATCGCGGGTCATCTCGAGCGAGCGTAAGCGGTCTTCAGGATCGTAAGTTGACCCCGATACAATGATCTCATCAGCCGCTGTGCGCAGAACAAAATCGGCAATCTGTGTGCGCACGGTTTTCGCGCTGCCCACAGCAGCGGCTTGGCCCAAATGATCCAGCATGGCGCGCGCGGGCGCAGGCAGTGTGCCCGTATAGTTTTCTATCGGAGGCGGTAATTTGCCTGGGCTTCCGCTGCGCAATCTTACGAAACTTTGCTGCTGGCTGGAGGCGATGGTGCGCGCTGCCTCGTCTGTTTCGGCAGCGATCACATTCATCGCCACCATCACATGCGGTTTTTCGAGGCTGTCACTGGGCTCAAAATCGCGGCGATATAATGCCAGCGCGGCATCCAAATGATCGGGTGCGAAATGCGCGGCGAAAGCATAGGGCAGTCCCAACTTTGCGGCCAATTGCGCGCCGAACAGGCTGGAGCCGAGCATCCACATTTCGATATT
>JALZVZ010000057.1 GCA_023299945.1 Altererythrobacter sp.
ATATTGCAATTGAACGCAACCCGCGCCTCAGCGCCGAGGCCAGCTCGCTCCAAATTGCCAAAGTCCATATCGGCAACGCTGCCAAGCGAGCATTGCTCAGCCAGTCTGCCGCTTAAGACCAAATCAAATGATTCTGTATCTTCGACCTGCTCGGCTTGTGCAGCCGTAGTTCCGAAGCCCGCCATGCAAAGCATAGCAGCCAGAAAAAGTGTCCTGTTCATCGCCCGATGTCCCACCAATCTTGCGCGTGCCGTTTAAGGCCAATTTTGCCTCAAAAAAGAGGCGCGAATGTGCGCTCCGAAGGATGGGCGATTTTACGAATCACCTTCTGTAATTATTAAGCAGATGTTAACTGCACGAATGTCGAAGTCAATTCACTTTCATTGGAAGCGATAGCTGACGTAAGAATGGCCTCGATTATTCCAAGAAAAACAATACCTTGAAATTCCCCTTCAATTCAAGATCCCGAAAACCATCCCAAATTGAAACAGATCGACGTGTTCGTTTTAACACTGCCCATTAACCTAAGCTAAGCGTATGTTTTGGCTGATATTTTACAAATGGCATTTTGGCGAGTGGTTGGCATGTCCGCTTTCTACCCCAATTTTGGACTCTCGTCAGCTTCTTCTCACCGCTCAAAAGCCGACAGTCCGCTGTTACCGCATAGCCATCATTCAGTTGATATATCTAGGGGGTGGCGCGCCCTTTGCTGTGTTGATGTGTGTTTGCAACGCGGCTTGTCCTAAGCTGAATTTCCTACAGCGCGCATGATTGCTAAGGCGTCCTCGATTAAACTTTCGCTCGTTCAAATCGTGGGTAAGTAAGCGCAATTCTGCGTTCAGAAAATCTGCGTCTTTATCCTGTCAAAGGTGACAAATGAGGTGTTACCTCCCTTGTCCGTCACCCTATCGAAAAGATATGCAAGTCACTCAATTTAATAAGGAAAGGGGTGTGTATCTGAAGTTGACACGGTGTAACCTTTGTCACCTTGCAGGATTATCCCAATTGGGGCGGATCGGCGGGCATCATTTTTCCGATGATGATGCAATCTTCTTCCCATTCCACTGTGCCCAAATTGACGTCAGCATCGCGTACGATGATGTTTTCCATCACAAAAGGTTGGCCGAGGCTCCAAGCACAGCCACCATTCGCCGCGATGAGGTTGCAGAAGGGGCAAGCGTGACTTCACCGCCGTTCTTAACCCTTGCGCGGACACACACCTCATCCTCGGTTTCGAGGAGCGTTTCAGCCTCATCGAGTGTCAATGACGCTAGATCATGAATTACTTTGTCACAGGAGGCGCAATGCCGATTGCAGCCAGTCGGTGCTGTTTTATCCCAAGGCCCTGTGCAGGGCTGAGGGAAAGTCACCTTCAGGTCGGTCGTTGGGTAATAGCCTTGATCTGCGTTTCAAGTTTTAGTGTTCAGATATGGATCGCCTTGCCGTAAGCGCTCAGCACGCTTTCATGCATCATTTCAGACAGGGTGGGATGCGGGAAGACGGTTTGCGCCAGCTCTTCTTCGGTCGTCTCCAGCGTCTTGCCAACTGTATAACCTTGGATCAGTTCGGTGACTTCTGCACCGATCATATGCGCGCCAAGCAGCTCGCCCGTGCTCGCATCGAATACCGTTTTGATGAAGCCCTCTGCCTCGCCCAAAGCAATCGCTTTGCCATTGCCGATGAAGGGGAAATTGCCGACGCGGACCTTGTTCCCAGCCTCTTTCGCCGCGGCCTCTGTCATGCCGACACTGGCGATTTGCGGATGGCAATAGGTGCAGCCCGGGATGTTGTTACGGTCGAGAGCATGCGGATGCACCTCTTTGTTGCCGAGTTCCTGCGCAATCGCCTCAGCGCAAGAGACGCCCTCGTGGCTGGCTTTGTGGGCGAGCCATGGTCCAGGCGTGCAATCGCCGATTGCCCACAGGCCTTTGGATTTGGTGCGGCCATAGGGATCAATTTGGATAAAGCCGCGGTCCATCTCGGCCAGTTTTTCTAGGCCGATGTTTTCGGTGTTGGGCTGGATCCCGATTGCAGTGATGACATGGCTAAATTCGCTTGTGACCGCTTTGCCGTCCTTGCCTTTGATCGTTGCGGTCACGCCCTTGGCATGCGGTTTGATTGCCTCGACACCGGCGCCTGTTTGTACCGTTATGCCTTGCTTGGTGAGCGATTTTTGCAAGAAGGCGGAAACCTCCTCATCCTCAACTGGAACAATCCGGTCGAGCATTTCAACAACGGTCACATCGGAGCCCATGTCATTGTAAAAGCTTGCGAATTCTATCCCAATCGCGCCGGATCCTATGACCAACAGCTTGGACGGCATTTCGGCAGGCGTCATCGCATGGCGGTAGGTCCAGATGCGCTTTCCATCCGCCGGTGCAAACGGCAGATCGCGCGCACGCGCTCCAGTGGCGACAATAACGTGTTTGGCGGTGAGGTTCTCGCTACCTTTCTCACCCTTCACCGTCAGAGAGGTTGGGCCTGTCAAAGTCCCCTCGCCCATATGAACGGTGATTTTGTTCTTCTTCATCAGATGGCCAATGCCCTGATTGAGCTGTTTGGCAACGCCCCGGCTGCGTTTTACAACCGCATCCAAATCAGCCTCAATCCCCGTGGCTTTCAAGCCGTAGTCGCCGGCATTTTGCATATAGTGAAATATCTCAGCCGAGCGCAGCAAAGCTTTTGTTGGGATACAGCCCCAATTGAGGCAAATGCCGCCCAAATTCTCGCGTTCAACGATTGCGGTTTTGAGGCCCAGCTGCGCGCAGCGGATCGCCGCAACATAGCCGCCGGGGCCAGAACCAAGAACGATGACGTCGTAAGAAGCGTTAGCCATTGTGAAGAATTGTCCTATTTAGAAAATCTAAAAGCTGTTTGATGGGGCCAATTTTGATCTGAAAAATTGGCAGTTTAGCCCGCCATCAACGTCACATAATCTTTGCTGATCCAGCCAGAATCGCAAACGCCAGTGTATGTTGTTTCTTCTGGAATGGGCGAACCTGTGCCGCAGTCTTTCTCGCCTGTTTTGTCGTAGACGATGCCGACCCAATCGCCGTCATATTCGCACATGATGACGCTTGCGCCATTCGACAATCTATCGATTTCGGCGGCACTTGTTGAAGGGACCGCGCGAACGGAAAGGAAATTGTCTCCGCCGGCTTTGAGCCCGCTGACTTCGCCGATGGATCCGCAAGCATCGAGGCCCTCGGCTTCAATGCCGTAGCGCACTGGCCGCGCGACGAGCTCGCCATCAACTTTTGCAGGTTCTTCAGCGGCTTCTTCGGCAGTGCCGTTTGATGTGGCTTCTGCTTTAGCAGCCGCTTCTTCGGTTTCTTCAGCCACTGCTGAAGTCACTTTTTCAGTCGGAGGAGTTGAGGTGCTTTCTTCTGCCGTTTCGTTACCGGCTGTCTCGCCGCATGCGGCAATCGCAAGGCAGCTGCTCAGCAAAATCAAATGAGAATATTTCATTGTCTTTGGTCCCTTTATACCACCAACCCAATCGGATTCTCGATCAGCTTGCGCAAAGCATCCAGCAATTGCGCCCCATCCGCGCCATCGATTGCGCGGTGGTCGAAACTGCCGGTGACGCTCATCACGGTGGCGACTTTAAGCTCGCCGTCCACGACATGCGGACGCTGCTCGCCGGCGCCAACGGCCAAGATCATGGCTTGCGGCGGGTTGATCACAGCGTCGAATTGCTTGGTGCCGAACATGCCGAGATTAGACAGCGAGGCTGTGCCGCCTTGATATTCATGCGGCTTCAATTTGCCCTCGCGCGCTTTGCCCGCCAGCTCTTTCATTTCCGAAGAAATGGCTGCCAAGCTCTTCGTGCCGGCACTGGTAACAATCGGGGTGATGAGACCCGAAGGCGCAGCGACCGCGACCGAAATATCGACGCGGGTAAACTGGTGCAGCATATCGCCTTGGAAGCTGACATTGCAGGCGGGTACTTTTGTTAGAGCGCGGGCCAAGGCTTTGATCAGTAGATCATTAACCGACAGCTTAACGCCATCGGCTTCCAGTTCAGCATTCATTTGTTTGCGCAAATTGAGCAGTGCATCGAGCTGGATATCCACCGTGAGATAAATATGCGGAACGGTTTGCTTTGCCTCGGTCAGGCGGCGCGCAACGACCTTCTTCACATTGTTGAGCTTCACCGCTTCATATGGCGCTCCGCCATCCTCGGGTGCGATCGTCGGCGTAGGTGATGCGCTCGCAATTGCCGCAGCTGCGGCGCCCGGTTGAGCGTTTTCAACATCGTCTTTGATGATCCGCCCGCCCGGCCCGCTGCCGGTGATTGTCGACAGGTCGAGGCCCTTTTGCTCCGCAATACGCTTGGCCAGAGGCGATGCTTTTACGCGCGCTCCATTTGTGGGGGCAGGCGCAGGCGTTTGCGCAGGGGCCGGTGCAGCAGCAGGCGCGGGATTTCCGCCGCCAGACGCAATCGCTTCCTCAACATCGCCCTTTGTAATCTTACCCTTTGGCCCAGAACCAGACAGAGCGTTCAGATCAATCCCGTTTACCTCCGCCAGCTTGCGTGCGGTCGGCGATGCGGCAGGGCCGTCTTTAACGGCAGGTGCCGGTGCAGGTGCAGTTGCCGGTGCAGGCGCCTCAGCCGTTTCAGCCGGAATGCTCACCGCATCTGCATCCTCGCCTTCTTCCATCAGCAACGCAATATCTGCGCCGACAGCCACATTTTCTGTGCCTTCTTCAACAAAGATTGCGCCAATTACGCCCTCATCCACCGCTTCAAATTCCATCGTCGCTTTATCGGTTTCAATCTCGGCCATGATATCGCCGGAGCTTACCGTATCGCCCACTTTGACCAGCCATTTGGAGAGCGTTCCCTCTTCCATGGTGGGAGACAGAGCGGGCATCTTGATCGCGATTGGCATTTTCGAACAAATTCCTTGGGTATTGACGTTACGGTTTCTTGGGCTCTGCTCTGACGAATTTACACCGATTGAGCAAGCATCTTGCGAAGAATACGTTTTCAGCCGATATCTTGCATTAAAGGGGTTCGGGTCAATGCGTGTTTTTCTAGTGGTGATGGATGATACTGACGAAGCGCGTGCCGCATTGCGATATGCTGCGCGGCGCGCCGCAGCAGTTGAGGGCGCGGTGCATATTCTTGCCCTGACCCCGCAACAAAACGTCAGCGCATTTGGCGGTGTTCAGGCTACGATTGAGCAAGAAGCGCGCGACCGCGTCGAAATGCTCGCTCAAGGCGCGGCCGGCAATCTGTTCAGCGAAAGCGGAATTATGCCAGCGATCAGTGTAAAGGTCGGCAATGGTCACAAGATGGTGGCCGAATTTTTGGCCGAGCATGATGAAGTCGCCGCGCTGGTTTTGGGCGCGGCTGCATCGGGAAATCCCGGGCCGTTGGTGACGCATTTTTCCGCTCAAGTCGGCGACCTGCCCTGCCCGCTTTACATCATTCCAGGCAGTTATGATGAGGCCTCTCAAGCGAGCTAATCGGCTTTAGCTTTTTTTGCGGCCCTGATGGCGGATATTGGCGGGCCGCCCACGCTTTCCTTTTACAGGCTGGCCGCCCACAAATTTGCCCTTATGCTTTTTGCCATGCTGCGGCCGTGGCCCTCCGCGCGGTTCAATCGCATTGCCATCGGCATCCACAGTCACAAATTTGAGCGCCCCGGTTAGCGCATTGGCCTCCGCCAATTTGAGCTTCAGCCTGTCGCCAGAGGCATAGCGGGTGCCGCTGTTCTCCCCAATCAAAGCCTGAGATGTTTCATCATATTTGAAATATTCGCGGCCCAAAGTGGATACCGGGACCAGGCCGTCTCCCCCCAGCCCGACGATCGTGGCAAAGAAGCCAAACCCTTGGACCCCGGTTATGCGGGTGTCGAATACTTCGCCAACGCGCACTGAGAGCCAAGCGGCAACATAGCGGTCGACCGTATCGCGTTCCGCTTCCATTGCGCGGCGTTCTGTCTGGCTGATCTGATCGCTGATCTGCTGCAGGCTGTTGCTGTCTACCTCGGAAAGGCCGCTGGCCTTTGGCACATCACCTGAATGTACAGGCTCATCTAGCTTATATGCATCGACCAATGAGCGGTGCACCAGCAAATCGGCATAGCGGCGGATGGGCGAGGTGAAGTGCGCATAGGATCCAAGCGCGAGCCCAAAGTGCCCAGCATTGGCGGGTCCGTAATAAGCCTGCGTCTGGCTGCGCAGCACAGCCTCCATAATTTGTTGTTTTTCATCTTCTTCCTCAACTTCCTTGAGGATACGGTTGAATAAACTCGGTTTTACGACTTGGCCAAGCGCGAGCTTCTTGCCCATTGTGCCAAGATATTCACGCAAGGATATCAGCTTCTCGCGGCTCGGGGTTTCGTGGACGCGGTAAACAACTGGTGCGGCTTTGTTTTCCAGCGCTTTTGCCGCCGCGACATTGGCCGCAATCATAAAGTCTTCGACAACGCGGTGGGCATCGAGGCGTTCTCGAACGGCGATTTCCTCGATTTGGCCTGCATCGTTCAAGACAACGCGGCGTTCGGGCAGGTCAAGGTTGAGCGGCTCGCGGTCCGCGCGCGCTTTGGCCAAGGCTTCCCATGCGGCCCACAAATTCGCCAAATGCTGCGGCGGATTACCGCTGTCCACGGCTGCTTGGGCTTCTTCATAGGCGTGATTGTGCGCAATTTGCACCACGGCTCTGGTGAAACGGAAGTTTGAAATTTTACCGCTGGCATCAATATGCAAATGACAGGCCATTGCCGCGCGGTCTGCGCCCATTTTTAGCGAGCATACTTCGTTGCTCAAAATTTCAGGTAGCATCGGCACAACGCGGTCCGGAAAATAGACCGAATTGCCGCGCTTGCGGGCCTCGCGGTCAATCGGGCTGCCGGGCCGAACATAATAGGACACGTCGGCAATCGCGATGACAGCATCAAAGCCGCCCTTCCCATCTGGCGTGGCGCAAATCGCATCATCGTGATCGCGCGCATCAGCTGGATCGATCGCCACAATCGGCAGCGCGCGCAAGTCTTCGCGCCCCTCACCTAGGGAGATTTGCGAGGCTAGTGTGGCGGCTTCGGGCACTTCGCTGGGGAAGCTGTGCGGTATGCCGTGTTTGGCAATTGCGATCAGGCTGAAGCATTTGGGCGCGAGCGGATCGCCGACAACTTGCGTGACTTTCACAGCAGCTTTGGGTGAGCGGCCGGTGCTTTCAGCAAAGACCAGTTGGCCGTTCTCTGCCCCGCCCAAATCGGAAATGGGTGAAGAATGGCGGATGCGTTTGTCGACCGGGGCCAGCCATGCTTTGCCTGAGCCGTCGACTTCGACAACGCCCATCATGCCTTCGCTGGCGGCGGGCAATTTTTTCATCACCTCGGCGCGCCAACCGGCATCGCTTTGCTCTGTGCGGGCAAGCACTCTGTCGCCGACTTTGAGCGCGGGAAAGGCGCGGCCATTCTTAGCCTTTTTACCCTCGCGTACGGTTAAGCGCGGCGGGTCTTCGGGGGCTTCGTCTGACCAATTGTCAGGTATGGCCACCGGCTCGCCATCCTCAATTTCGACAATGCGCAGCACGGTGACTTTCGGCACACCGCCCATTTGTGTGTAGGCGGATTTCTTGCCGTCGATCAGGCCTTCTTCGGCCATATCTTTGAGCAATTTCTTGAGCGCGATTTTCTCTTGGCCTTTAAGACCGAAATGTTTGCCAATCTCGCGTTTTCCAGCCGGTCCATGAGATGTTTCGATAAATTCCAGCACTTGCTCGCGCGAAGGGAGGCCTGACGGATTTTTCGGTGTGAACTTTGCCAACTTAATATGACCGCGCGAGCAGGATGCGTTCTACCGCGGGCTCGCCTGTAAAAATGCAAGCACCATCGGCAGGCTGTGCGCCTATCGGCACATTGCGAATGGTCAGCTTGTGTTCTTTCAAAGTCTCAACCACTTTTTCCAATGCCGCACCGGTTGGTTTGGCCCATTGCACCTCGACCCAGCCGGGGTATTTTGCATCGCCAGAATAATGTGCCGCGACATCATCCAAAGAGCCCACACCGCGCGTGATATTGGCATCGCGGCGCGTTGCAGCTTCTGTGAATAGCGCGCTTTGGATATCCGCTAGCATGGCGCCAACACCTGCTGCGGCTTCTTCGCGAGAAGGCGTTTGGAAGTTCGCTTTGCCTGTATCCATATTCCACAGCTCGTCGCGGCGGATTAGGCTGACAACGCCGCCTTCCATATCGCGGCTACCCACTTCGATAATGATCGGGGCACCTTTTCGAACATAGGCCCAGCGTTTTGCCGCTGCTTTGCCAGGCCGGGTATCAAGCAGCACCCGCACACGTTCACCCAAAGCGTTTTGCGCTGCGATCATCACGCGCAATTCCTCGCAATAGGCTGTTAGCGCCGCATCCGCCGCTTCATCCTTGCCGCGCAGCATGGGTAGGATCACCACTTGCTGCGGTGCGATTGCAGGCGGCACGCGCAGGCCATCATCATCGCCATGGGTCATAATAACGCCGCCGATCATGCGCGTGGAAACGCCCCAACTGGTGGTATGACAAAGGGCCTCTTGCCCCTCTTGGTTTTGATATTTGATCCCTGCTGCCTCAGAGAAATTCGTGCCGAGATAATGCGATGTGCCTGCTTGCAGGGCTTTACCATCCTGCATCATCGCTTCAATCGACCAGGTTTCAACCGCGCCGGGAAACCGCTCATTTTCAGGCTTCTCGCCGGTCACAACTGGCATGGCGAGGTCTTCTTCTGCACAGGCGCGGTACATTTCCAAAGCGCGCTGCGTTTCGGTTTCGGCTTCCTCACGCGAGGCATGGGCCGTGTGCCCTTCCTGCCAGAGAAATTCGCTAGTGCGCAGGAACATCCGTGTGCGCATTTCCCAGCGCACGACATTGGCCCATTGATTGGTCAGCAGCGGCAGATCGCGCCAGCTTTGCACCCAGCGCGCCATCGCATCGCCGATAATTGTTTCAGAGGTTGGCCGAACAACCAGCGGCTCTTCCAATTTAGCAGCGGGATCAGGGATCAGCTTGCCATAGCCATCGTCGATTAAGCGGTGGTGCGTGACAACCGCCATTTCCTTGGCAAAGCCTTCAACATGCTCTGCTTCACGCTCAAAATTGGCGAGCGGAATGAAGATTGGGAAGTAGCAATTTTGGACGCCTGCCGCTTTGATCCGGTCGTCCAATAAACGTTGGATACGCTCCCAGATCCCATAGCCCCACGGCTTGATTACCATACAGCCGCGAACGCCCGATTCCTCGGCCATATCAGCGGCAGTGATGACTTCTTGATACCATGCGGCAAAGTCGTCTTCGCGTTTTGTGGTGAGGGCGTGGCGGATTTCAGGCATGAGGGTTTGGGCAGCTTTCAATTGGAATTATGGTGTGTTTGATAGAGAGATTGGCTGGGGATTTGCGCTGTTCGCGCTATTTCCCAAGCTCGTCCAGCTTCTTTTGCATTTGCGCCATTTGCTCGCGCAAGGCTGCGATTTCGCTGTTTGAGTTGTCAGTAGCAGCGGGTTTTGACTTTGATTTAGAACCAGGCGCGCTTCCCGGTAAAAAGGCGCTGGTTGCGGCCTTCATCATCGCCATATTTGTTTCATGGATTTTTGCGATGGGCGAATTGCCAATACCCTTTTCAAAAGCCTCGCGAATTTTGCCTTGGTTCTGGCTGAAATTCGCCATGCT
>JALZVZ010000058.1 GCA_023299945.1 Altererythrobacter sp.
AAGCCAAAGGGGCACGGCCAAAACGGCCACAATATTCTGCAGAAAGATTAAGAAAAGAAACGCTTCGATTTCAAGCGCTCGAGTGATCAGCATTTGAACTGCCGAGAGAAAGGCAAGGAAGCCCAGCTGCGCGACAAAGTAGCCTGCAAAAAGCCGCTGAAAGGGTTTGTTGCGGACAAGGATCGTCGCTGTTTGCTTCCAAGAGAAACGCGGCAGTTGCTTGGGCATTGTGTCCGGCACGAAAAAGCAGGAAACCGCCGATGCGATTGGCAAAAGCGCAATGAAGGTAACGAAAATCACAAGATGCAGGCTGCGCAGCGACGCATCGAGCCCGGTCCCATTCGGCCAAATCAGATTTCTAACCGGCTCTGCGATTGGATCAATCAAAAGCAAGGGAATGCCAATTCCAACCAGCACACCAAGAACTGCCCCACCTTCTCTAAATCCGGCCGCTCGCGTTCGCTCCTCATAGCCTGATTGAATTTCCGCCCCCCAAGATTGGTAAGGGATGAAAACCATAGTCCAGCAGACATATAATAAACCGATCAGGAACACAGCCGTTGCAAGGGTCATATCGGGCGCAGGCACCAGCACGAAATAGCTCGTGATCATCAGCAAGGGTGTGCCCGCGATGATCCAAGGTTTTCGCCGACCGAGCCGGCTTTTGGTGCGATCCGACAAAGCGCCGATGATCGGGTCCGTCATCGCGTCCCAGGCTCGGGCCAACAAAAACAAGGTGCCAACAGTGGCAAGGCCAAGTTCCAAATCGGTTGCGTAGAAAGTGGGCAGGAATATTAAGAGTGGCGTGAGCAACACCTGAAGCGGGACCGCTGGCGCACCATATGCGAACAGCATCCCCCGCGGCATTGGCCGCCCGGGATGCGATCCGTCATCATGATTGATCTTAGGCATCAAATTATGTTGACCACGTATAAAACGAAAAGCCATCAAGTTACCTTATTCTTGTCAGACTCAAATCCAAAATAGCTATCATCACATAGAAAGAAACATTTGAACGAGAAGCCTGGTTAGATCCGATGAAACCTGGATTTCTGGATACTGAGCTAAAAGGAGCCGCACGGGCGCAAGCAGCGAACTTCATCGGCGCTGAATCATGAAAATGACTGCCAGAACAGCACCCCGAAAAATTGTAGAACATGCTGAATTCCGGCGAATTTTTTATGATCCAAGCAAGTCACCATCGCTCGAACAACCTTAAATACAAAGCTTAAGCCGCTTGGATAGGACGCAGAATAGGCAGCCTCTATCATGCCATCGACACAATGATTTTGCTTACTTGAAACACATTCGGCAACTTAACCTTGGAGTTAAGACAGTCGCACATGAGCAAAAATAACATACATTAGGGGGTGTAGAATTATGCCAAATTGCCGACCAACTACGAAATTTAAGAGCAGGCTATCTCTGTTCACTATATTGACGCCAGCTGTTGCAATGTTTCCTATCAATTCGGTTTTGGCCCAAGAGGCTGCCGATGGAGATGCTCTCTCCGAAGATACGAGCATTCCTGAAATTATCGTAACTGCACGTGGACGTGAAGAAACACTTATCGACATTCCAGTGTCTGTTTCGGCATTGTCACAGGAACAACTAAGTAATGCAGGCATCGCCGATATAGAAAATCTGTCTGACTACACACCAGGCTTTAGATTTGAAAATTCTGACGGTCAGGCAGGTGGACGAAGCAGTTCGGCCCTGCAATTCCGCGGTGTAAAACAGCAAGCCGGCGGCGCTGCATCGCGCATCGGTGGCATATTCTTTGACGGTTCCTATATCTCGCAGGGCGCTGGCGTGGTTCAGTTCATTGACGTTGAGCGAGTTGAAGTGGTCAAAGGCCCGCAAGTTGCTCATTTCGCACGAAATACATTCGCTGGTGCGGTAAATTTCCTTCCACGATTGCCCGGTGATGAGCTTGAAGTAAGTAGCGAACTGGAAATCGGTATTGGTACCGGCCGGGGAGAGCAAGTTAGCTATAAAGCCACCGCAGCGGTAGGCGGCCCGATAACGGACAGCATTGGTTTGCGGGTTGCTGGGTCATATGAACGCAAGGGCGCTGACTACGAATATGCAAATGGCGACCCAAATGGCCAAGAAGATAATTTTTCTATCTTTGGAACGGCGGTATTCGACGTTACGGATAACTTCCAAATAAAGGCCACAGGTTTCTTCGCCGACGCAAAAGATACGACTAATACGCAAGGTGTTTCTGCAACGACTGCTGCGGGCGATTGCAACCTTACTTTTAATGGCGCAGCACTTAATCCTCTTACGGGCGTAGAAACACCTTTTACGACCGATCTAAGCAATAGTACGATTACAACATTCTGTGGTCAGATCCCGGACGCGGCCGGATTTACAGCCACTTCCACCGGCGACTCTAGTGGCGGTTTCTTTAGCGCCTTACCGGGCACGATTACACCGTTCACAGATGATTTGCCTGATGGATTGGGTAACGTGTATCAGGTGTGGCGCGCGAACCTAAATTTCGATTTTGAAACTGCGGGCGGCCACAATATCAAAGCGCTGGTTTCTCGCGGAGAATCGGACCTTGGTGGCCTGCAAGATTTTAACTATGGGTTGTTTTTCAACAATACCTTAGCGTTTGCGAATTTCACACGGGATACATTTGCTGAGGCACGCTTCTCATCAAACCGAGATAAACGACTGCGGTTTGAAATTGGTGCCAATTATTACGAACAGTTGTTCCGTAACGGCAATCCCTTTGTTCCTGCTGATTTTCAGGACAATGAAGCGTTTGGTATTTTCGGTACAATCGACTTTGATATAACGGACTCGCTAACCCTATCGGCTGAAGGTCGCTGGGTAGACGATACGCAAAGCATTCTAGATCCCAATGAAATTGTAGTTGATGAAAACTCTTACCAAGACTTTATGCCTAGGGTGATCCTTTCCTACTCACCAAGCTCTGATCTGAATATCTATGCGAGCTGGTCTCAAAACTCGCTAAACTCAATCATAACCAATGCAGCAGCGGTAAACGCCGTGCTGCCATTGGCGTTGCCTGATCCAGCTGCTTTTGGGAATTTCACAGGCGTGCAACAACTGACCGCCTATGAAATTGGTATCAAGCAAAAAGTTGCCTACTGGCTGAGCTATAGCTTAGCTGTCTATCATATGCAGTGGGACAACCAACCATTTGGCAGCACGCTGGCTCAGGGAGGGGCCGTTGTCTCAGTAAACTCTGACGGTGATTCAGAATATACAGGTGTCGATTTCGAATTCACCCTTACTCCTACCGATGGGTTGCAAATATACGGTAATGTTGGCTGGGTTGATGCCGACATTATTACTCTTGGAGCTGGTGGTAGCCAAGCGGGCTTGGTCCTGTGCCCTAGCGCTGTATCGAGCAGTGTTCCGTGTACAGCGTTTGGTGCTGCTGGAGTGCAAACACTCTCTGGTTCTGGTAATAGCCCAGCAAATATATCCGAATGGACGGGCGCTATTGGTGCCAGCTATGCATTTCCCATCAGTACTGGCGAGCTGTATCTGCGCGGTGATGCTCTATATCAGGGCGGACGCTTTGTAGATAATTTCGGTTTCAATCGGATCGATGGAAACTGGAGAGTTAACCTGCGCGCAGGAGCCGATGTAACCGAGAATCTGAGATTTGAAGCGTTCGTCGAAAACCTGTTCCAGGATGATACTTTGCAAAATGCCGGTGTCACTGGCGCCAGCTTTTTTGCTCCCGCTGGCGGTGGGTTCACTAGAGCATTCACGAGCTTGCCTGACAGACGCGAAATTGGTGTCCGTCTATCTGTAGATTTTTAGTAGACAAGTATAAAAAAGGGGCAGTTCGCATAATCTGCGCACTGCCCCTTTTTTAACAAAGCGGGTGATTGAGATGAACGTAAAAGCAACCTTATCATTGCCTTTCACTTTGCTAAAACTGCCTCGTCGCAAGTCTTATTTATGGCGGCATTTTTGGCTCGTTTTAGCAGTAAGCTCTGCTCTTTTTTTGGGTGCACAATTTGCAAATGCAAAAAACGATCCAAAGATCGAAGAATCTGGGATTTCCGCCTCAACGCCGCACGAATGGGCGCGGTCTTTTGCAGAGGCTACAAATTCCTTGAATGTCACTAAGATTGTTGCATTGGCAAGTGGACAAACCACGGTGTTTTTCAACAATAATAAACCGCAGCGAACAACCGATAGCAAACAGCACGAGCGAGAGCTGGATAAGTTCTACGGGCGATTCAAAGCCGAAGGGAAAGGCATCGCAGCCGTTGATTACAGTATCACGCAATTTTCAAACGATTTTGCATTTGTGCGCTTCACCTGGGAAGTAACTCAATTGGAAAAGGGTGAAATCCTATTCCGAGTGAATTCATCCTACTTACTCCGCTTAGAGCGGGAGGGATGGCGTTCTGTTGGGGTGATGGAACAAGGCGCTCCTAGCAGGCCATAGGAAGCTTTGGCGGTGCTGCCTGAGAAAATGCATCAATTAGCAAAATGCGTTTGACCGGATAGGGCAAGCCGGTGCTGTCAAAGCAAATGCACCCAATTGAAAATCGACGCCAGTTGGGTCGGAAATGGCAATGCCCAGATCCAACAAACCAGCCAGTCCGTTTCGCTATTTCAACTCATCGCCAGAGATCATCCGCCTAGTCGTGATGAAGTATGTCCGCTTTCCTTTGAGCTTGCGAAATATCGAAGGTCTTCTGTTCGAGCGCGGGACTGATGTTTGCCGCCAGACCTTAAGGCTTTGGTGGAACCGTTTTGGTCCAATGTTCGCTGCCGATATTCGCCGACAACGCGAAAGCCGGATGAGAGGTTTTCGTCATTGGCGCTCAGCAAGAGGGCATTTATACCAGCGAAGTCTCTGCCCTCCATATGTATTTTATTACAACCAGTGCCGCCCAGTCGATATTCCTGCTCGCCCCGCAGCTGAAGGACATTTACGAC
>JALZVZ010000059.1 GCA_023299945.1 Altererythrobacter sp.
AAAATATGGCCTGATCCATCTCGACCGGGATGCGACCGTGATCTTTCATCTGGGCATGAGCGGGCGTTGGCGGATTGATCCGTCTGAACCCGATAAACACGATCATATGGTGGTTGAGACAGGCGCGCATCAATTTGCGCTGTGCGATCCGCGCCGGTTTGGCTCGGTTGATCTGGTCGATACCAATGCGCTGGATGCATGGCCGCAATTTGCCAGTCTTGGGCCAGAACCGCTTGGGCCATTGCTAACGCCTCAGCATTTGAAGACGGCGCTGAAAGATAAGGTCCAAACCATAAAGCTGTGCCTGCTCGATCAAAGCATAGTTGCGGGCCTCGGCAACATATACGTGTGCGAGGCGCTTTACCGAGCAGGCATCAGTCCCTTGCGCAAAGGCGGCAAGGTTACGCGGCCGCAGCTGGAGCGGCTGGTGCCGCATATTGTCGAGGTTCTCACCCAATCGATTCGCGATGGCGGGTCATCCTTGCGTGATTATGCCGCGCCTGATGGAGAGCTGGGCTATTTTGCCACACGCTTTGCAGTGTACGGGCGCGAAGGCGAGGCGTGTAGCAATGACGATGGCGGCATCATCCGGCGCATCCAACAGGGCGGGCGTAGCACGTGGTATTGCCCCAAATGCCAGAAGTAGGCTTGGCCACAGCGGGTTGGCGCTGCATAAATAAGGACGCGGACGCACCATTTTCTTGACGCAAACGCGCAGTCGCCTTATGTGCCGCGCTTTCCGGCGGTAAATCGCCGATTCCAATTTGAATGATCACACTGGATAAGAGCCTAAGAAATAGGGCTCTTTAATGAAGGACAAACATGGCCAATACGCCGCAAGCACGCAAACGCATCCGCCGGAACGAACGCCGCACCGAAATCAATACGGCGCGCGTCAGTCGCATCCGCGGTATGGTGAAAAAAGTTGAAGCAGCCATCGAGGGCGGCGATAAGACTTTGGCGCAAGACGCATTGAAAGCGGCTCAGCCTGAAATGGCTCGCGGTGTTGCGCGGGGCGTTTATCACAAGAACACTATCGCGCGGAAAATGTCGCGCCTCTCCAAGCGAGTCGCTGCGCTTTAAGCAAAACCAATAAGCGATTCGCTGATCGGATCACTGATCAGTTCGAAACCGCTCACTGATTCGCGGAAGTTGTTTCATAATATTGCGGAATTACCGCTTGAAGGGCTGCCCAGATTGGGTGGCCCTTTTGATTTTTCGAAACCAAAAACATGCTTAAGCCCAGAAACCCAAGGGTTTCCCGCGATTCGCATGCGATCACCCCTCCATACTCAATGTTTTCAATGACTTGAACGGAAGCCTGCGGGCTTGCGGTGAGTCAACGGAATTATTTCAATTTTATTACGCCTCTTGCCCTTGCTTCCAATGCATTCCCGACGCAAAAACGTTGCACAGCACGGGATGGGACAGCCTGTGCCTTTACAATTTAGTTCGATGGCAAGCTTTCGGAATTTTGCGATTCCGGGACAGGGTGGAGGTTTGCCTACCGGTTGGGGTTTATAGTTTCCGAGCAGCGTATTCTGCGCGGGGGGCGAGTGGGAAGCACGTTTGAATGGCACATAATAATGACAACACCCGAGCGAACCGACGCAAGTCAGATGATGATTTGATGGAAGATGCGGAAGCTGTAAATTTGGCGGCCGATTGGTCGGACATCAGCCGCGGTCTGCGCAAAGACTTGGGCCATCAATTGCATAGCCAATGGATCAAGCCGATCCAATTGGGCGGCTTCGAAATTGAGAGCGGCACGCTCGACCTTTTCCTGCCGACAGAATTTTCCGCCAATTGGGTTAATGACCGTTTTCATGATCGCTTGTCGCTCGCATGGAAGATCGCGCGCAGCGAAGTGCGCAAAGTTCGCATCCAAGTTCACCCCGGCCGCCGCCAACTGCCTGAGCTGCGCCTTGGTGATGGCCGGCGCCCCGCCAATGATGGCCACAATAATGGCGTTATCGCGGTTGCTGCTGGCACGATTGGCGATTCAGGCTTCACCTCTTCAGTGGGCCTCGACCCATCGCTCACCTTTGCAGCTTTTGTAACTGGCGGAACCAATGTGTTGGGCTGCAATGCAGCGCAGCGTATGGCCGCGACGGAACAGCCGCAATTCTCGCCGCTTTACCTGAAAGCTGCGACCGGTCAGGGCAAAACCCACCTGCTACACGCCATCGGACACGCCTATCTACAGGCCCACCCCCGCGAGCGGATTTTCTATTGCAGCGCGGAACGCTTCATGGTCGAATTCGTCCAAGCGTTGAAGCAAAACCAGATGATGGAATTCAAAGCGCGTCTGCGCAGTTTCGATCTGCTTCTGGTTGACGACATTCAGTTCATCATCGGCAAGGCCAGCGCTCAAGAAGAACTGCTCTACACCATTGATGCACTGCTGGCCGAGGGCAAACGTCTGGTCTTTGCCGCCGACCGTGCGCCGCAAGCTTTGGACGGGGTTGAACCGCGCCTGCTTAGCCGCCTGTCGATGGGTCTGGTCGCAGACATTCAGCCTGCCGATATTGAATTGCGCCGTGTGATTTTGGAATCGAAGCTGAAACGCTTTGCGCCATTGGAAGTGCCCGGTGATGTGATTGAGTTTCTCGCCCGTACTATCACTCGCAATGTTCGCGAGTTGGTGGGCGGCCTAAACAAACTCATCGCTTATGCGCAGCTAACCGGCCAAGAGGTGTCACTCAATCTGGCACAGGAACAGCTGACCGATATTCTGTCAGCCAATCGCCGCCGGATAACGATTGACGAAATTCAACGCACTGTTTGCCAGTTTTACCGGATCGACCGGTCAGAAATGTCATCCAAGCGCCGTGCGCGTGCCGTGGTTCGCCCGCGTCAGGTGGCAATGTATCTGTCAAAAGTGCTCACTCCGCGCTCTTATCCAGAGATAGGGCGCAAATTTGGCGGACGCGACCATTCGACAGTTATCCACGCTGTGCGGCTGATCGAAGATTTGCGTCAGCGCGATGCCGATATGGACGGCGATGTGCGCAGTCTTTTGCGGCAGCTTGAGAGTTAAAATTTTGGCTCGTTGAGCGGCTAGGTTGGATTGAAAGTCCACATCATACCAACAATCTGTCCGCAGCCCTATCAACAGGGCTGTTGGCAAGCTGTGCGCATGATGCCAACACGTTTTCCATGACTTCTGCACCGCTTTCTCCACAACGATTGGACCGCTTCGCGCGCCATATTGTGCTGCCCGAAATTGGCGGGGCTGGCCAAATGGCGCTGGCAGGCAAGCATATGGCCATCATCGGCCTTGGCGGGATTGGCTCACCTGCGCTGCAATATTTGGCCGCAAGCGGGATTGGGCGGTTCACTTTGGTGGATGATGACATTGTCGATGCCAGCAACCTTCAACGCCAGACTATTTTTGACACACGCGATATTGGCCACGGCAAAGCGGTCAGCGCGCGGCGCTGGATGGCGAATTTTGACGATGCATTGGAAGTCACGCTCAGCGATACACGTATCTCCCCCGAGAATGCCGGTGATTTGATAGTGGGCGCAGATTTAGTGCTGGATGGCACAGATAATTTCGCCACACGCCTCGCCGTTTCCGATGCCTGCGTGGCAGAGCGCGTGCCGCTGCTATCGGCAGCCGTGGGCCGCTTTCAGGGCCAAGTCGGCGCCTTCGCAGGACACGAACCACATGATGCCTGTTATCGCTGCTTTGTTGGCGATGCGTTCGATGCCGAAGATTGCGACACATGCGCAGAAGACGGCATGCTGGGCGCCATGGCTGGCTGGGCAGGTACATTCGCCGCCATGCAGGCTGTGCGTGTCCTGCTGGACGGTGTCAGCAGCCTCGGTGACCCTATGTGGGGCAAGATCCACATTCTGGATGGAATGAAGCCTGGCATGCGCACGCTCACCATCGCCAAGGATGCAGCGTGCAAGGCGTGCCAACCAGTTTAACTTAAAGCGCTACCTCATATTTCGCCGTGGTCTTCGCCGCAATTTCATCTGCAGTAACACCAGGTGCCAGCTCGATCAATTGGAACGCACTGCCATGATCCGGCCTGCGGAACACGCCCAAATTGCTCACAATCATATCGACCACATTTTGCCCCGTTAGCGGCAAAGTGCAGGCGGGAATGAATTTGGGATCACCGGCTTTGGAATTGTGATCCATGACCACGATGATCTTTTTGACGCCTGCCACCAGATCCATCGCGCCGCCCATGCCCTTGATCATTTTGCCGGGAATCATCCAATTGGCGATGTCGCCATTTTCGGCGACTTCCATCGCGCCCAGAACCGTCAAATCAATATGCCCGCCGCGGATCATGCCAAAGCTTGTG
Source organism: Altererythrobacter sp. (assembly GCA_023299945.1). GTDB lineage: Bacteria > Pseudomonadota > Alphaproteobacteria > Sphingomonadales > Sphingomonadaceae > Erythrobacter. The sequence continues at coordinate 4,326 of JALZVZ010000059.1, forward strand.
GCACTGTCGAAATAGGCGGAATGCGGCAGCTCGCTGATGGTTTGCTTACCAGCGTTGATGAGATCAGGGTCGGCCTCATCCTCATAGGGGAAAGGCCCAATACCCAGCATGCCGTTCTCTGATTGCAGCGTGACATGCATGCCTTCAGGGATGTGATTGGCGACAAGGGTCGGGATACCAATGCCGAGATTGACGTAATAGCCATCCTGCAATTCGCGCGCGGCGCGGGCGGCCATTTGGTCGCGGGTCCAGCCTACTGGATCGGTCATTACGCTTGCTCCCTTTCGCGGGTCGTTAGGAACTCGATCTTCTTGTCATAGGGCGCGCCCACAATCATCCGGTTCACATAGACGCCGGGCAGATGAATGCCATCAGGATCGAGCGTTCCGACAGGCACGATTTCCTCGACCTCCGCCACGCATATCTTGCCGCAAGTCGCCGCTGGCGCATTAAAATTCCGGGCGGTTTTGCGGAAGATCAGATTGCCTGTCTCATCCGCTTTCCATGCCTTTACAATGGCGAGATCAGCGAAGATGCCCTCCTCCAAAATATAGTCCTGAGGCGCATCGGCGCGGCCGGTGAAGGCCTTCACTTCCTTGCCTTCTGCCACCTGTGTGCCAACGCCCGTCTTGGTATAAAACCCGGGGATGCCAGCACCGCCTGCGCGCATGCGTTCTGCCAGCGTTCCTTGCGGGCAAAACTCCACTTCCAACTCGCCGGCGAGGAACTGGCGTTCAAATTCCTTATTCTCACCAACATAGCTGGAGATCATTTTGGCGACCTGTTTGGTACGCAGCAATTTGCCGATGCCTTCATTGTCGATACCGGCATTGTTGGAGGCGAAAGTGAGGCCAGTGACGCCGCTATCTTGGATCGCATCCAGCAGGCGTTCAGGGATGCCGCAAAGGCCAAACCCGCCGCTCGCGATTAGCATTCCATCGCGCAAAATACCGTCCAAAGCGGTGGATGCATCAGGGTAAATCTTGCTCATAAATCGGCTTTCAAAAGCATAGTGAGATGACGAGGCCAAATGAGGCCAAATGCGAGATCCCCATTAGACCACCCAAGATCGAGAGGCCAGCGCCCTCAATAAATGCAGATTAAAGCGTCTTGATAATCGCTGAAAAATCGAGCCCGCCATTGCCCGCTCCATTGAAATCTTCATACAATGCAGCGGCCCGTGCGCCCATCGGAACGGGCGCATCAGACGCTTCTGCCGCTTCCATTGCGAGGCGCAAATCTTTCATCATCAGCGCGGTTGCAAATCCGCCTTGGTAATCATTGTCCGATGGGCTTTGCGGGCCAACACCGGGTACCGGGCAATAGCTTGTCATGGACCAGTTTTGACCTGAGGAAACGCTTGAAATGTCGTAGAAAGTTTGCGCGTCCAGCCCCAGCTTATCTGCCATGGCAAACGCCTCGCATGTGCCCGCCATATGGATCGCAAGCAGCATGTTGTTGCAGATCTTTGCCGCCTGTCCGTTGCCAGCATCGCCAGCATGAATGACCGCCTTGCCCATCGCCTCTAGGATAGGCTGCGCGCGGGCAAAGGCGCTATCCGTGCCGCCCACCATAAAGGTCAGCGTACCGCCATTGGCCGCCGCGATGCCGCCTGATACTGGCGCATCGACCATTTCATAACCGCCTGTTTCAGCGAGTGAAATCACTTCGCGAGCGGTGGCAACATCAATCGTGGAGCAATCAAGGAACACCGCGCCTCCGGGCGCTTTTCCGATCACATCGGCGGAATAGACCGACTTTACGATCGCGCCATTGGGCAACATCGAGACAACGGCTTCTGC
>JALZVZ010000060.1 GCA_023299945.1 Altererythrobacter sp.
GCCTTTTTCATGACCGAACCAGCAGAGGAAAACGGCGCGGGCTCTGATCCTATGCTGATGAAAACCACCTGCCGCCGCGATGGCAATCACTGGCTGGTCAATGGTCGCAAAGCCTTCATCACTGGCGCAGATGGCGCGAAGGTCGGCATTATTATGGCTAAGTCTGAGGAAGAGGATTCCAAGGGCCAGGCCTGCATGTTCCTGGTCGATCTGCCCGATCCGGCCATTCGCATCGAACGCGTCCTCGACACCATCGACAGCTCCATGCCCGGCGGTCATTCGGTCGTGGCTATCGACAATCTTCGCATCCCCGCCGATCAAATGCTGGGCGAGGCGGGCGAGGGTTTTAAATATGCGCAAATCCGCTTAGCCCCTGCCCGCCTCACCCACTGTATGCGGTGGCTGGGCGGAGCGACCCGCGCTCAGGAAATCGCCACAGATTATGCCTGCCGCCGGCAAGCTTTCGGCAAGCAATTGGTCGATCACGAGGGCGTTGGCTTTATGCTGGCGCAAAACCGTATTGATTTGAAAGCATGCGAGCTGATGATTGATTGGTGCGCAGGTGTTTTGGACAGCGGGGAACTCGGCACAGAAGAAAGCTCTATGGCCAAAAGCTTTGTATCCGAAACCCTGTTTCAAATTGCCGATAGATGCGTCCAAGTGATGGGCGGCCAAGGGGTAACGGGCGATACAATTGTGGAGCAATTGTTCCGCGAGACACGCGCGTTCCGCATTTATGATGGCCCCACAGAGGTTCACAAATGGAGCCTTGCCAAGAAGATCAAGCGCGAATGGAAAAATGCGCAAGAGGGTTAGTGTTACAAAGGCCTATGTGACTGCAGCGCGGGCGTGAAATTCGGGCCTGTCCCACTCACCGCTTTCGCATATTGCCTGCAAACGCGATACAGCGAGGATGACGTCTTCGAACCGCAGATAGAGCGGCGTTAGACCGAGGCGCAGAATATTGGGCTCGCGGAAATCGCCGATCACATCGCGCGCTTTTAATGCCTGCGCCATGGCATAGGCATGGGGGTGAGCAAAGGAGACATGGCTGCCATAATGCGTGCGATCTGGCTCGCCCACCAGCGCAAAACCATGGTCACGGCAAAGCGGCTGCATTGCAGTGATGAGCAGATCGGCGAGACCTAAAGACTTAGCACGCACAGCGTTCATATCGGCCTTGCCCATCAATTCCGTGCCGACTTCCAGTGCGGCCAGCCCAAGGATCGGCGGCGTTCCGCATAGGAAGCGTTCAATACCGGGTGCGGCATCATATTGCTCTTCAAACGCAAACGGGCGCGCATGGCCAAACCATCCCGCCAGCACGGCATCGGCATGCTGGTGGCGCTTTGCGACGTAAATAAAAGCAGGCGCGCCGGGTCCCCCGTTGAGGAATTTATAGCCGCAGCCTATCGCAAAATCGGCATTGCTTGCGGTGAGATCAACTTCGACTGCACCGGCAGAATGGGACAAGTCCCAGATGACCAAAACGCCGTGCTCATGCGCCGCGCGGTTGATCGCTGCCATGTCGCGCATTGCGCCGGTTTTGTAATGCACTTGGGTTAGGAGAAGGACAGCGATGTCGGTGTCTAGGTGGTCCAGAATGGCATCGCCCGCCACTGCCTTTGTGCTGATCTTGCCGCCGCTCAAACGCTCCAACCCTTGCATCATGTAATGATCGGTGGGGAAATTGCCTTCCTCGGTCAGGATGACGCAGCGACCTTCTTGCAGCGAAAGCGCCGCGCCCAAGGCCTTGAATATGTTTACAGAAGTGGAATCCGCGGCAATCACTTCACCTTCGCCAGCTCCGATGATTGGCGCAATTTTATCGCCAATCCGACTTGGCGCATTGACCCAATCCGCATCGTTCCAGCTGGATATTAACCCCTCGCCCCATTGCTGTTCCACCGCCGCCATCATTGCCGCAGCCGACGCTTTGGGCAGCGCGCCGAGCGAATTGCCATCGAGGTAAATCAGCCCATCGCGCAGCGCGAATTTATCCCGGAAATGCGCCAAGGGATCGGCAGCATCTAGCGTGGCGGCTTTTTGGATCAAATCACTCATAGAGACAGCTCCCGCAAGATCGCCCGAACCGGGCTGGCATCCCCGCCCGCAATCGCCAGCGGCAGAGCAATCAGCTCATATTGGCCCGCCGTAACATCATCGAGCACAAGCCCTTCTAATATCCGCATATCGCCTGCGCGCACGGCATGATGCGCATCCATTGTTTTGGAATTTTGCGGGTCGAGTGAGGGCGTATCCACCCCAATTAATTGGACGCCAGATGCGGCCATGCGCGCAATCACTTCAGGCGCAATCGCGGTGAAACTTTCATCCCACGCCTCATGCGGAAAGCGCTCATATGTGCGGATCAGAACGCGCGTTTCACCCGCTATCACACTCCAATCCAGATCGCTTACCTCAACGCGCCCTTCTGAACCGCGCGCATCAACAATCGCGCAAGGTCCAACATATGGCTCAAGCCCGCAATCCGCGCTAGCCTTGCCGCCCGCATCATAATGCAGCGGCGCGTCCCCGTGGGTTCCGGTATGCAGCCCCATGGACAGCGCACCGATGTTTACCGGACAATCTGCGCCAATTTCAGCATGGCGCGTCACGGCAACCTCAAGCTCACCCGGCCACACAGGAGTGCCGGCATGAAGACGCTGCGAAATGTCCCAGATGCGCGGGCTAGTCATTGAGAAGGGCCCGCTTCCATCCGCGTACGCATTGACCACAATTCAGGGAAGAAATGCAGATCGAGCGCCTTGATCAAATAGCCCACGCCTGACGATCCGCCCGTGCCCATTTTCTGCCCGATCACGCGGCTGACGGTTTTCATATGCTTGAACCGCCATTCTTGGAAATAATATTCAAGCTCAGTCACTTGCTCACCCAAACGGTAGAGATCCCAATGCTCTTCAGTGTCGGAATAGATCGTCAACCACGCTGCCTCGACTTGCTCGCTTGGGGCATAGGGCTGCGACCAATCCCGGTCCAATTTATCGGCGGGAATATCG
>JALZVZ010000061.1 GCA_023299945.1 Altererythrobacter sp.
GAACGAAAGCACTTCGCCTGTTGGGCTATAGCCATTGAGGAATGTCAGGCCGGTGACGAGAATGTGCTGGCCGCCAATGCGCAGATTGCTCTTGCCGGAAATGACAACTTTGCCCGGCCTCTCAGAAGTCAGGACGATCGGCTTTTTGGCTGTGCCTTTGCCGGTCAGGACAATCTCGAAATCTTTCCAATTGCCATTGGCTAGGATGATGGTGTCGCCAGCCTGGACCTTTTTGGCAGCCGCAAAATATTCAGTCTGCGTTTTGACGAGGAATTCTTCTGCCAATGCAGGAGATGCGCCCAGCACCAATGCGCAGACAAACAGCCACAGCCTTACCATCATCAGGAACCTTCCACATAACTTATGCAGAAGGGCTATCAGGCGATATGCAGGCAGTCAACCAATCTGTTATACCCAAAAACAAACATTGGATGACCAATTGGTATAGCCCTAGTCGGCAATGCCAGAGAGAAAGCGCTCGCGGCTTTGTGAAACGCGCTCTTGCACCTCGCGCATGGCCTCGCGCTCGGTCACATCCAGCATGGTTCCGATCAAGCGATGGAAATGGGTGCGCATGGCGGCCCTTGCGCGATCTGAGTCGCGGGCGAGCAAGGCGTCGAGAATTTCCTGATGCTCCGTTGCGCGGGTTTTAGGATCATCGTCGCAGATGGCTTCATATGTGCGTTTTACGTTCGGCAATTCTTCCCGCATCCGCCAATAGATTTCGATGGTGTGCAGCAGCGCACCATTGCCCGATGCGCGTGCGATGGTCGCGTGAAATTCGCCGTCGGCTTCTGTCGAGATATCGCCATCGGGCGACTGCATATCCGCGATCAAATTGGTGAGCTTCACCAGATCTTCATCCGAGATCAGTTTCGCTGCCAGCGCGGCTGCCTCTGCCTCGACCAAAGAACGCGCCTCGGTCACTTCGAAGGCGCTAACTTCGGGAAGAGCGCCGGGGCGTGATGGCTGTTCATCGCAGACGTAAACACCCGCGCCTGTTTTGATTTCGATCCGGCCAATCGCCTGCAACGCGATCTCTGCCTCGCGGACGGTGACCCGGCTAACATCAAAGCGTTCGGCCAGTTCGCGTTCGCCGGGCAGGCGGGACCCGGGCGGAAACACACCTTCATCGATCAACTGCGAAAGTTGTTCTGCTATTGCATGAAACAATCTTTGTTCAGCCATGCGTCGCCAAGCCCCACTCTATGTCGTTAAAAATGCTTCTCAAGCCTCTAGCCTAAGCCATCAGCATTTGTCACTCACTGCAAATAATAGTGTTCCTATGCAATTGGATATGTCCCAATCTGCTACGCGGCAGGACGGCACAAAACCGGCCCTGCCGCGCTTCAGTTTGATTAGAATTTAAAGCTGATACCTGCAAAATACCGTGGACCGTAAACTTGCACTGCACCCAAATCGTCAGGAGCGCCGCGGAAATTGGTCCGTGGTTCGTTAAACAGGTTGATGCCTTCGATCGTGAACTTCACATTGTCGGTAATATCGACAGAAGCACGGGCTTCGAACACACCTACATCGTCAACAAAGCGCACACGACCCGGTGTCGAGACGAACTGCTGGAAGTAGTCGCTGCGATATTTGTAGACGCCTTGGAAATCAAACGGGCCGATCTCATAGTAGAGCTGTGCCGACAACACGTGCTTGGAGAAACCAAACAGGTTTGATGGCGGGATCAGTCCATTGTTGCTTGAGGTGGTTCCGTCATCATTCACTGTCGTGATTGCACCAAGCGTGTCGTCTTCAAAATTAAAGTTTGAGTCGGCATAGTTGTAGCTTAGCTTGAAACCGAGACCATCAAGCGGCGCAGGAAGATAGCTGAGACGGTGTGCCGCAGTAATTTCAAGACCGTAAATGGTGCTGGTATCTTCGCTCACATTTGTAGTCGTGACCAAGACGTCCAAATCTTGTCCATCAACCGAGAATGTCTCAAATTGGCCGACCGTTTCGAAACCACCGTCGAAGCTCTTGTAGTAAGCATTGAAGGCTAGGATCGTATCATCGTTCGGATACCATTCAAGACCCGCATCAACATTCCATGAAAGCAAAGGATCAGTGAACGGGTTGCCAGTCGCATTGGCTGTGCCAACAATGTCCGCAATCGATACTGCATCATCGCTTTCTTCAGTCGTACCAGTGAAGGTGCGACCAATGCTCAAATCAGATGGGTCAGGACGAGAAAGCGCACGATATACCGCAAACCGGCCGAGCAGATCAGGTTGGAGTTCGATGACTGAATTGAAGCTAGGTAGGAATTCAGTGTAAGAATTGCTCGCCGATACAGGAACCAAAGAATTTCCGTCTTCAGAAATGCTAATGGAGCCGTCCACAGCGGTGGTCGCTGAAAGCGTACCGCGGAAACCTTGCGCACGAACAGTCGTACCTACGACACGCAAACCGAGGTTGCCGCGCACAGGCAGACCGCCAAGTTCGGCATCGAAGTTGGCTTGACCGTAGAGAGCCCAGGAGCGCTCTTCGACGTCTGAATTTTGGATCGAGTCAAAATCGCCAGTTGGGAAGATTACATTTCCGTCTTCATCGAAATTGATCAAATCTGATGGATCTTCGCGGTCCAATACCTGAACGATACAGCGCGCATCGAACGTTGCGAATGTATTGGTCGTGCCGATAACATTGCCGTTCGCATCGACATTCGTGACCAGCGGATTTCCACCGGTTACCGATGACAAAAAGCCAGATTCCGGGAATGAAGTCCGGCATTCTTGGTTCGCAATTGCAAGCGCGCCAGTTGTCGAAGTATCATTAAAATTGACTTCAAAACGGCTCGAACCATTTGAAGCGCCCGGTACGTCATTATACGTCAATTGCTGGTAACGCGCACCAGCAAGGATTGAATTGAAGAAACCGTCAATCTCATACTCGGCGTCACCGCGTACAGCCCAAATTTCGTTCGAACGATCTTGCTCAAGATCGGCACGGACGCGTGGGTCATTCGCAAACAGATTGTGATCGTTCACATCGAAGTTTTGAACCACAAAGTTCAGCGCCTCTGAACCGTTTTGGAAGATCTGAATGACGTTCTCCACGCGGTCATCCTGCGTCCCGCCATCATTTTCGATGCTCGGTGTAAAGGCACCGGTATTTCCGAAGATATCTTCATCATCCTCTGTACGGAAACGCACCTGCACCGCTTCTTCGATCCGGCGTGTGCTGGAGTAAGAAGCATCGACCGAGATTTTCAGACGGTCGCTGACCTGCGCTGCGACAGACAAACCGCCGCCATAATATTCCTCGTCACGCTCAAGATACTCACTCACAGCTTCAATACGTTGCTCGCTTGTGAATTGGCGCAAAGCGCCACTCTCAGTGACAAGCAAATCGAAGCCTGGGATTGAATTCAGCGCATCTTGCTCATCAATTCGGCGACCTTCGGCAAAATTCAAATCGCTACGCTGCTCGCGGAACAAGCGCTTGGAGTATTGGAAATCGGCGTTGATATCGACATCAGGCGTTGGCTTATATTGAATCGCACCAAAGAAGGCATCGCGCGTATCATCGGTGATGTTGCTCCGGAGTGCATAGCTATTGCGTGCAATCACGAAGGCGTCGGTCACCGTGCCATCACGCAAGCCTTCGATTGTTGAACCGCTAGTGTCGCAATTGCCATCGTCAAAAACGCCGTCGCTGGTTGTGGTTGGATCAACCACACAAGCGCGAATTGTGTTAGAAACGTTCGCCTCTTGCTCTGGGTTGGTCGTCTCATTGCGCTGATAGCCCAGCGAAATGCCCAGCTCTCCGTCACCGACGTTGAACTGGTCAACATAGCTAAGCGTCGCGCGGTAGCCGTAATCTTGGAAGCGCTGATCTGAATCAATATCAAGATTGTCGGGATTGGCGTTCAGCTTGAACTGACCCTGGATACGCTGCTTACCATAGTCGAGTGGCTTAATCGTCTCGAGGACAATCTGACCAGCAACGCCGCCTTCAATATAGCTGGCGGCCTGCGTTTTATAGATACCAACCTTGCCGAAAAGCTCTGATGGGAATTGGCTGAAGTTAACTGAGCGATCACCGCTACCATTTGTAGCAACACGGCCATTAATTACAGTAGAACCGAGGAACGGTCCGAGGCCGCGAATAGAAATTTCAGTCGCGCCGCCTTGCTCGCGGTGCGAACCTGCGCCGGTCAGTGTTTCCAGCGCTTCACCAATGGAAAGAGCAGGCAGATCGCCAATTTCGTCAGCTGACAAAGCGTCGAACACTTCGACCGAATTGCGCTTTTCTTCGATTGAATTT
>JALZVZ010000062.1 GCA_023299945.1 Altererythrobacter sp.
GATGAAGAAGTGGAAGAGGTCGCAGACTTCTGGCGCTCTCAAGGCAAGCCAGAATATGTCGATGCTGTCACCGAAGAGCCCGAAGATGGCGGCGGGCTGAATTTCGAGGATGAGCTAACCGCTTCCGACAATCCGGAAGAACGCAAATATCGCCAAGCCTGCCAGATCGTAATCGAGAACCAGAAAGCCTCTGGCTCATGGCTCCAGCGCCAAATGGGCGTTGGCTATAACACAGCAGCGAAATGGATTGAGCGGATGGAATCAGAAGGTCTGGTTGGGCCTGCCAATCATGTTGGCAGGCGCGAGATATTCCGCGATTCTGACGGTAACCCTCTTTAGGAGGCATTCGTGCCAGACCGCGCAATCATATGACCAATACGCCCCCTTCTCCGCTAAACGCATTTGGGCAATGGATCGGCGATCTGCCGCGTGATGGCTGGCCTCAAGAGGCCCAGCACCTTGCACGGCGATCTGTAATCGACACCATTGCCTGCATGATGGCTGGTGCCCGTGACAGCGCACCTGAGAAGCTTTGGCCTGTGGTGGCATCTTGGGGCAGCGGGCAATGTCATGCGGTCATGCGCGCCGCGGCCGTGCCCGCGCCAATGGCCGCACTGTATAATGGCACCGCCGCCCATGCGCTGGACTTTGATGATAATTTTGACCCTGCAAAGGCGCATGCTTCTGCGGTTCTGGTGCCGGCATTGCTGGCGATGGGCGATGCACAGGATGCGACAATCGCTGATCTGCTCGATGGCTATATTGTCGGACTGCAGATCATGGGATTGATGGGTCAGGCCGTGAACCCCTTCCACCGCAGCCGGGGCTGGCATGCGACCGGCACATTGGGCGCGATTGGCGCAGCGGCAGGATGCGCCAGAATGCTGCGCCTCACCAGCGAGCAAGCCGCCCATGCAATCTCGCTTTCCACCAGCATGGCGGGCGGTTTTATGAGCCAGTTTGGATCAGATACAAAGCCGCTGCATGCCGGATTGGCGGCGGCAGGCGGAGTGCAGGCCGCATTGTTTGCCCGCGCGGGTATTACAGCTGGCAGCAAAACTCTGGATGGGGCAAACGGTCTGCGCTGGCTAATGGTTGGCAGTGATGCCGATGCATTGGCAGTTGAGATGGAAGGCACAGCAGAGCACGGCCAAACCATGCGCTTTGATACGGCTTCCACCGGAGCCCCCCTGCATATTCTTGAGCATGGGCTAAAGGTAAAACGCTACCCCAATTGCGGTAGCCTCCACCGCGCATTGGATGGATTGCTGGGGTTGATGGATGAGCACAATCTTAGCGCAGAGCAGATCGATACAGTGCTTGTCCGCGCCCCGGCGGCGCATTTACGCAATCTGATGCATGACAACCCACAAACACCTGCGCAGGCCAAATTCAGCCTAGAATACAGCCTTGCGGCCGCGATGCATGGACACAAAATCGGTCTATTGGATTATACCGATGCCGCGGTTCAGCGACCAGAAGTGCGCGCCCATATGCCCAAGATCGCCAAGGAATATGTTGAGAGATTGGAGAGCGATTTCCCGACACAGGTCCATATCACGCTTACCAATGGCGAGCGATTGGAGACCTGCATTCCCATGCCAATAGGCAGCAAAGCCGTGCCGATGACGGATGAACAGCTATGGGCCAAACTTGGCACTTGCCTCGATGCAACCGTGGGCGCGGTGCAGACTGAGGCGCTGACCGCGCAATTGGGCAAACTTGACGCAGCATCGCCAATCGCGCACCTAACGAAGGCAATGCAGCCCGCTTGAAAGGGCTAAACGAAACTGGCCCGAGTGCGGCCTTATTGATTGAGGAAAGCATGACGGAGACCGGCGATCACATGGGCACTGTCACAGTTCTAATTTTGGCTGCCAGTCGTGCTGGGCCAGAGGATGCCGTGGCCGCATTACAGGGCAAGAGCCACAAATGCCTTGTTGAGATTGACGGCATTATCATGCTGCAACGCGTGGTAAGCGAAATCGCCGCCAGCCACTATGCCGGCGATATTCACATCTCAATCGAACGCGAAGATATTTTGCGCCAAATCCCCGTGGTCTCCCAATTGATGGATGAAGGCCGAGTCCACTTTTTGCCCGCCGGTGAAAACCTATTTGCCAGTATCAACGGCGCGGTAGGTGCGATCCCAGCACCCTACCCTTTGGTGGTATCAACCGGCGATAATGCACTGCACACAACAGAGATGTTTGACCATTTCTGCCGTTCCATTCTTAGCCAGCAGATCGATGGCGCAGTCGCCATGACACCTGCGGCGACTATCTTAGAGGCCTATCCCGATGGCAAACGCGCCTTTCACGAATTGAAAGATGGCGGCTGGTCCAGCTGTAATTTGTACGCCGCGCTGACACCGGCTGCAGTTAAAGCTGCGAAAGTGTTTGAGACCGGCGGCCAATTTGGCAAACGCCCTATGCGCATTCTCAAGGCTTTTGGGCTTGCGGTTATGGTCATGTATAAATTCCGCCTGGCTTCAGTTCAGGGGCTCGCAGATCATCTGTCTAAACGCTGGAATCTATCGCTCAAGATCATCAGCATGCCCTATGCCGATGCGCCGATTGACGTTGATAATCCAGGCGATTTCAATCGCACGGATGGCATTTTGAAAAAGCGTCGCGAAGCGGCTTAGCTGCGCGCATACAAAAAGGCGGGAACAACCATCATGGCTGCTCCCGCCCTTAAATCACGAGCGTCGAGGCGCTTGCTTATTTCGCCAAATCTTCTGCAGTGATCGTGGTCAATTCCGTGGCTGCTTTTTCGTTCGCAGTCATCACATCATCGGGCGATGCCACAAGGCCGATTTCAGCCAGCGGACCGTCTTTTTTCCAGTTCTTCACCCATTCCGCCAAGAACCCTTCAATGCCGGGGATCACACCGACGTGAGCTTTCTTCACATAGACAAAGAGCGGACGGGCGCCTGGGTATGAGAAGTCGGATATATTGGCATAGGTTGGGTCGACGCCGTTCATCGGCAAGCCGGTAACTTTATCGGCGTTTTCTTCGAGATAAGAGAAGCC
>JALZVZ010000063.1 GCA_023299945.1 Altererythrobacter sp.
TATTGGCGCGACAGGCGGGAAAAGCCACTTGGGCTTCATCCTTGGTGCAGGGGTTTTCACCGTGGCGATCAGTGCCGGACAAGATGCGCACCGGCTGGGCGCGTTTAACGGCCTTGCCGTGGGCGTCACGGCCGTTTGGAGCATGCTGCAGTCGCTGTTTGGCGGGCGCACTAACAAATGGCGGCGCGGCTTGGTAATGGATTTGCAGCTTGATGAAGAACGCAAAGCTCTGCCGCATAGCGGCCTAGGCGAAACCGATAGGCGTGTGGTTTTGTTTGCGTCAACATTGGAGAAATTCCCCGCAGGCATTCAGCCTTTTGGCGATGCGCAGGGCGATCTGAAAATGGTTGTGCTTGACCAGATTAAGCGCAGAAGCCTGCTGCGATTGCCGCTCAATATGATCGGCAAGGATATGGGCAATTTGCCCGCGCGCGGCATTCATCAGATCGCAGCCGATAGTTTCACCATGGCGCTGGATGATGAATTTATTTTGGACGGTGAGTCGTATCCAGCCGGAACCTACACGGTCAAAATCAGCCCCCAGCTGCAATTCGTCCGGCCATTATGAGTGCTGGTATGAAGGTGCTGAAGCAGCGGATTGCTGCGCAGTTTGCGCGCCCTAGAAATGGCGATCTGCACCCAGCGGTTTCCGGTTTTGCAGCGCAATTGGCGGCGGCCACACCGCAGGCGCTGGCCGTATTGTTCTACGGGTCCAATCTGCGCACCGGATCACTCGAAGGGGTGCTCGATTATTACGTTTTAACGGATGGCCCGCAGATCGAGAAAATTTGGCCGCGTGTTAGCTATCATGAGGCCAATGTAGCGAGCGAAGATGTGCGCGCTAAGGTCGCCACAATGTCACTGGAAAAGTTTGCGCATGCCGCCAGCGGCGCATCGCGCGACACGACGATCTGGGCGCGGTTTGTCCAGCCTTGCGGCCTGATCTGGAGCCGCGATGATGCAGCGGCCTCTGCGGTCTTGGATACGGTATGTGACGCGGCCAAAACGGCGGCGCGTTTAGCGGCGGCATTGGGGCCGCAAAGCGGCTTTGCTGAGAGTTATTGGCGCAGCCTTTTTCAGGCGACATATAGAGCAGAATTCCGCGTCGAAAAGCCGGGCCGCGAGGATAGCATCCTGAGTGTCAACGCGGCGCATTTTGACGGACTTTTAACGGCAGCGTGGGAAGCGGATGGCATAGAGTTTGCGCAAGCAGGTGACGTTCTGACGCCGCAAATCTCGGCCCAATCTCGCCGTGATACTCTTGGTTGGTGGGCAAAACGCCAGCGGCTTGGCAAACCGCTCAATATTGCGCGATTGCTCAAAGCGACGACCACGTTCGAGGGCGCGGGGCGCTATGCAGCGTGGAAGATTGAGCGCCATACTGGCGTGCCGGTGAAAGTGACGCCTTGGCGCGAGGCACATCCCGTGCTCAGCGCGCCGCTCGTATTGTGGCAAGTGTGGCGTCAGAAATCGCGGTGAACCCGCGTTCGATTACTTACATATACCGCATGTTGACCGTGATCGCCTTGGTCGTGCGGCCAACAGTAAAGCTGGCCTTTTTATAGCTTGGCTTGCCAAGGTTGAAGATGTTGATCGATGGATTGTTCGACATCGCACCGCCATCGGTGCGGATATCGGTTTTGCCATTGGCATTTACATCGTGGCGCACAGCAATCCCGTAAGTGCCGGAGGCTGGAACAGGCATACAGAATGTCATCGTGCCGGCGCGCGCGCTCGCTTCGATGCGGTTGATCCATTTGCCCTTCTGCAGCCATTCCGCCTTCGTTCCGCGATAGCTTTGGATGCGCATTTTACCGGTAGAGCTTTTAATGCCCTTGACGGTAACGCGCACAGCGGGGCGGCTGCCTGAACATTTGGCCATATCATTGCTGATTTTCTGGCGATACTGCCCCTGCGCCTCGGCGACGCTTGCAAAGCCAAGCGAGCCGCCAGCCACCATGGCAATACCGAGCGCGATTGCGCCCATGTTTTTGAAAGGTTTGGTCATAGCCGTTCGCATAACGTAAAATCCGTAAGTCTGGCGGGGGTGCGGCGCGCGGGTTCGCGTGTCCGAATCTGGTGCCCCCAATTCGTTTTCTGGTCCTGTTCTAGGCTAAATGTCCTGAATTGCGGCTGAATTACCTGAAATAGCGTGGTTCAGCCAGTCCGATGGGCCAGACCATATGCTGCACTGCATAATGGTGCGTGTGGATAAGGGGCTTCGCCTCCTTGTCGGCTCTCAGTGGCTTACCTAACTCTATAGGTTACCTCTGTCTGGACCGTTTTATGGCTAAGCCGCTCATTTCCCCTTCTATTCTCTCCGCCGATTTTGCGCAGCTTGGCGCAGAAGTGCGCGCGATTGACGAGGCGGGCTGCGATTGGATCCATATTGATGTGATGGACGGGCATTATGTGCCAAACATAACCATTGGCCCTGATGTGGTGAAAGCTTTGCGTCCGCACACGAAAAAGACTTTCGATGTGCATTTGATGATTTCGCCGGTTGATCCTTATATCGACGCCTTTGCAGATGCTGGAGCGGATATTATTACCGTTCATCCTGAGGCGGGGCCGCACACGCACCGCACCCTGCAAGCGATCAAAGCGCACGGCATTAAGGCGGGCGTGGTGCTCAATCCCGGCACGCCAGTGGACGTGCTCGACAATCTGATCGATCTGGCGGATTTGGTTTTGGTGATGAGCGTGAACCCGGGGTTTGGCGGGCAAAGCTTCATCCATTCTCAGCTTGAGAAAATTCGCCGTATTCGTGCGATGATTGAGGCGACGGGCCGCGATATTCACCTTGAGGTTGATGGCGGCGTTAACCCCGAAACGGCGCA
>JALZVZ010000064.1 GCA_023299945.1 Altererythrobacter sp.
GCCGGTCGGGGATCGCGGCGTTATAGACGTAGGCGATATTGCCCGCATCATCGGCATAAACAAAATTGGTGGAAGGGATCGCCATGCGGCCAACCTGCTCCTGCCATTCGGCCAGCGTCTTTGTTTTGTTAAGGCGGTAATAGGCGTCAAGCTGATCAACGCTATCAATCCCGGCATAACGTATTGCGAATGCGCCCTTGTCGTTTTTGACTACGGGGCCGTGCTTGCTGCGGTAGATTGTTTGCCGAACAGGCAGGGTAATTGGCCCCTTCTTGACCGCCAAGGTGACAGTCTTTTTCTCCAGATCGAGCCATTCACCGTCGAGCTTATAGCGCTCGCCATCATCGTCCATCTCAAGCTTATAGATGTCGATCAAATCGGGCCGGTTGACGGTGTTGGTCCAGCCCAAATGGCGATTATGCCCAATGAACGGAAATGGCGAGCCGGGGAAGTTTGCGCCGGTGAAATGCCAGCCTTCTTCGCTTTCAACCGACAACTCATACCATGCCACCCCGCCGCGCCACGGCTGGTGCGCATTGGAGATGAGGCGGGTGACACCGTCGCCAGATTTTTCAGGCGCAACTGCCCAAGCGTTGGAGCCAGACAGCGCGCCAGTCTCGCCCCAAGGGAGCGGAAAAGCGCGTGAATTGCGGGCCGTCTCCTCTTTGGCCTCACCATCTATGCTTTTGGCCTCATCATCTCCAGCCACCTTATCGCCCGCTGAATCTCGGGGGAATCCAGGAATGTCAGGACCATATTCGCGGCGCAGTTCGCCACCTTGGGTCAAAGGCTTTATAACATTACCAAGACCGTAGAAAAACGGCTGACGCAGCGCAAAACCGGCGGCAACATCTTCGCCAGTGGCAGGGAAAAGCCCGGCCAGTTTGAGTTCCTCGGGATGTTCGCGCGCATACTGATTGAGGCCAGTTGCATAGGCCTCAAACAAAGCGCGCGTATCAGCAGGAAGCTTTGAATAATGCCGCTGGGCTGTGCCGCGCGCATCGAGCAAATGATAGGCGTAGTCCACCGCCGCGCCGTCTTCGCCAGCGATCGCGCCATAGCGCCCCTTGGCCATGGCGACCGTGTCTTGCAGGGTGAAGAAATCATCTTCTGATTGCGCAATGGCGACCCCGAACGACACGTCGGCATCGCGCTTGCCATAGATATGCGGCACGCCAAATTCATCACGGATGATCTCGGCCGAATATTGGCCATCACCGACTGGGCCGCGCGCTTCGTCAGCGAAGAACGGTTCCCATGTTGCCAGCGCAATGAAAGTGATGATGACTAGGGCAATTACGGTCCACCCAATGCGGGCCAGCCAACTGGGCCCGCCAGCTTTTATTTCCGCTTCTTCCACCAAACTCACCCTCTTGCCCAATTTGCAATGTGTCTGCTGCGGCGCGCCGCTCCCGTCAAGCGCAGCGTCGAGCTTGCGATGAACTTGGGGCTTGCGAAATGCGCATCGCAACCTACCTATATTAGTAACACACCTTGGTTCTGATTTTGCCTTCAGGCTGAGTGATAAAGGGATGCAGGACCAATGAACCTCGAAAAGTTTACCGACCGCTCAAAGGGCTTTTTGCAAAGCGCGCAGACTGTTGCGATCCGGATGAACCATCAGCGCATTACGGCGGCTCATTTGGCCAAGGCTCTGCTTGAAGACGAGGAAGGCATGTGTGCTGGTCTGATTAGCCGCGCAGGCGGGGATGCGCCCAAAGTTGTGATTGGCATCGACGCAGAATTGGCAAAGATACCGGCCGTGTCGGGCGGCGGAGCTCAGCAGACGCCGGGCCTCGACAATGATGTTGTGCGCATACTCGATCAAGCAGAAACTTTGTCCGAGAAATCGGGCGACAGTTTCGTGACTGTTGAGCGCATGTTGCTGGCGCTGACACTCGCAAGCACAACCGGCGCAGGCCAAGCCTTGAAGGAAGGCGGGCTTGATCCGCGCGCCCTTGAAGAGGCGATCACAGCCCTGCGCGGTGGACGCAAAGCGGACAGTGCATCTGCTGAAAATGCCTATGATGCGATGGAGAAGTACGCCCGCGATCTGACGCAGGCTGCGCGCGATGGTAAGCTTGATCCGGTCATAGGCCGCGATGAAGAAATCCGCCGCACAATCCAAATTCTCTCGCGCCGGACCAAGAATAATCCTGCGCTAATCGGTGAACCCGGCACGGGCAAAACTGCGATTGCCGAGGGGCTGGCCTTGCGCATTGCCAATGGCGATGTGCCTGAAAGCTTGAAAGGGCGCACCCTTATGTCGCTCGATATGGGCTCGTTGATTGCGGGCGCGAAATATCGCGGTGAATTTGAAGAGCGGCTGAAATCCGTCCTTGACGAGGTGAAGGGCGCAGACGGGCAGATCATTCTTTTCATCGATGAGATGCACACGCTGATCGGGGCGGGCGCTTCTGAAGGGTCCATGGATGCCTCAAACCTGTTGAAGCCCGCATTGTCGCGCGGCGAATTGCATTGCATTGGCGCGACCACGCTGGATGAGTATCAGAAATATGTCGAGAAGGACCCTGCGCTGCAACGCCGGTTCCAATCGGTTTATATTGATGAGCCGAGCGTTGAGGATACGATCAGCATCCTGCGCGGCCTTAAGGAAAAGTACGAGCTGCACCACGGCGTGCGGATCACCGACAATGCGCTGGTGGCGGCGGCGCAAATGTCCAATCGCTATATTCAAAACCGCTTTTTGCCCGATAAGGCCATCGACCTTATGGATGAGGCAGCATCACGCATTCGCATGGAAGTGGAGAGCAAGCCGGAAGAAATTGACGAGCTTGATCGCCGGATTGTCCAGCTTAAAATCGAAGATTCTGCGTTGGCCAAGGAAGATGATGCCGCGTCGAAAGACCGGCTGGTGACATTGCGCAAGGAATTGTCAGAGCTGGAGCAGCAATCGACAGAGCTTACCACGCGCTGGCAGAATGAGCGCGATAAGATCAATGCTGAGGCTCAGCTGAAAGAAAAGCTCGACCATGCGCGCCTTGAACTGGAGCAGGCCGAGCGTGAAGGCGATCTCGCCCGCGCAGGTGAGCTATCCTACGGTACGATCCCAGAGCTGGAAAAGCAGATCACCGAGGCGGAAAGCCTCACTGAAAATGCGATGCTGCGCGAGGAAGTGACCGAGGAAGACATTGCCAGCGTTGTTGCCCGTTGGACAGGCATCCCGATGGAGCGGATGCTGGAAGGCGAGCGCGAGAAACTGCTGGATATGGAAAATATCCTTGGCAAGCGCGTGATCGGTCAGCTTCCCGCAATCGAGGCTGTGTCAAAAGCGGTTCGCCGTGCGCGTGCTGGCTTGCAAGATCCGGCGCGGCCATTGGGCAGCTTCCTATTTCTCGGCCCCACGGGCGTTGGCAAAACCGAGCTAACCAAAGCGCTCGCCGGATTCTTGTTCGATGATGATCAAGCGATGGTGCGCATTGATATGTCCGAATTTATGGAGAAGCACGCGGTTGCGCGCTTGATCGGTGCGCCTCCTGGCTATGTCGGATATGAAGAGGGCGGAGTGCTGACAGAGGCTGTGCGCCGCCGTCCGTACCAAGTTGTCTTGTTCGATGAGGTGGAAAAAGCGCACTCAGATGTATTCAATGTGCTGCTGCAAGTGCTGGATGATGGCCGCCTCACAGATGGGCAGGGGCGCGTTGTCGATTTTGCCAATACGCTGATTATTTTGACGTCCAATCTGGGCAGCCAGTTCCTCGCTAATATGGAC
>JALZVZ010000065.1 GCA_023299945.1 Altererythrobacter sp.
CGGCTTGCCAGCGCGGATTGTTTTGCCTCGCTCGATCTATCACGCCGTCAGGCCTTGTGGGATGCGCGCAGCCTGATTGCCGCGCCTGATCTACCATTATTCAAGGCGGCGGAAGAACGAGACGAGGGCGCAGAAAAAGCGCGCACGCAATTGCCGCAAATGCCTTTGTCAGAAGAGGTGGTGAATGATTATCAGACCATGCGATTGTCTCTAAAGGCGCATCCGATGGCGTTCCTGCGCGCTGATTTGGGCGACCGCGGTTTTATCAAGGCGTGCGATCTGCGGGAGCGCAAATATCGTAGTATGGTTCAGGTCGCAGGCGTCGTTCTGATCCGGCAACGTCCAGGCAGCGCCAAGGGCGTGTGCTTCATCACGCTGGAGGATGAGACAGGCGTGGTGAACCTAGTGGTGTGGCCCGATCTGATGGAGAAGCAGCGCCGCGTTATCATGGGCGCGCGGCTGATGGAGGTGCGTGGACGGGTCGAATATGATGATGAGGTGATCCATGTGATCGCGCATCACCTAACCGATGCGACAGATCGCCTGCATGCGCTCTCAGATGATATGCTGCCGATTGTGCCTGCGCGCGCGGATCACGTCACCAGTCCTTTGCCGCAATCCTTTCCAAAGGGGCGCACCATGTCGACCATGACCAGCGAGGATCGGCGGGCCAAGAAGGGCTATGACAAAACAGCGCCAACAGTTCGTGATATTATTGATGATGTGCCAGCGGTGCGGGGCCATCCGCGCGATCACCGGATTATCCCAAAGTCGCGCGATTTTCATTGAATGGCAGCAGACTTAGACTGCCTCTAGAGAATATCCGGCAGAGCGCACCGTGCGGATCGGGTCGGCCGCACCCTCCACCGCAATCGCCTTGCGCAGACGACGAATATGCACATCGACCGTGCGCAATTCGATTTCGCTGCTGGTTCCCCAAACATTGTCGAGCAATTGGCCGCGGCTAAAGACGCGTCCCGGGCTTTCCATCAAATATTGCAACAAGCGATATTCGGTTGGGCCAACTTGCAATTCTTGCCCGAGCCGCGTTACTTTATGCGCGGCCGGATCCAGCGCGATATCACCCACTGCAATCATTTCGCCTGCAAGGGCAGGGCGCACACGCCGCATAACCGCCGCAACACGGGCGAGCAGCTCGCGCGGACTAAAGGGTTTGGTAAGATAATCATCCGCACCCGTTTCCAACCCGCGTATCCGGTCATCTTCCGCCTCGCGCGCAGTCAGCATGATGATGGGCACATGGGCGGTGGTTTTATCGCGGCGCAGACGGCGACACACTTCGATCCCGCTGGTCCCTTCGATCATCCAATCAAGGACCACCAAATCGGGCGTGTCTTCGCTGGCCAAGATCAGCGCATCGTCGCCATCGGGCGTGGCGCGTATATCATAACCTTCGTTTTGGAAACGATATACCAGCAGCTCGGATAAAGCGGGGTCATCCTCGACAAGCAGTAATTTTGCGCCGGACATGGAATGCCCCTTTATGAATTAATCATCGTCAGGCGGATATTCACCCGTCGCTGCATAATGCACCATTTCAGCGACATTGGTTGCATGGTCGCCAATGCGTTCCAGATTGCGTGCAACGAATAAAAGCTGCGCCGCACTGGAAATGGTTGCTGGATTTTCAACCATATAGGTCACAAGATTGCGGAAAATGCTGTTGTAGAACGCATCGACCTTGTCATCTGTCGCAATCACTTCGAGCGCCAGATTGGCATCGCGTGCAGCGTAAGCTGTCAGCACATCATGCACCATCTCACTGGCTAGCTCGCCCATCGCAGGTAGCAAGGTCAAAGGCTCAAACTTCTCGCTCACTTCAATGCTGCCCACACGGCGGGCGATGTTCTTTGAATAATCGCCAATCCGTTCAACCACACCAGCGATTTTCAGCGCCGCGATCACTTCGCGCAAATCACCGGCCATTGGCGCACGCAAAGCGATCACTCGGACGGCCAGCTTATCGACTTGGGCTTCCAACTCATCGAGCTTTTTGTCGCGGGCAACGACCTTTTCGGCTAGCTCCGTATCACCGCGCACCAGAGCGTCCAGGGCCTGTTCAATTGCAACCTCGGCCAGGCCACCCATCTCGCCGATTAAACCGCGCAGCCGGGTAATGTCCTCGTCAAAGGCTTTTACTGTATGTTCGGCCATCAGCCGTACCTCCCAGTGATATAATCCTTAGTGCGTTGCTCGATCGGATTGGTGAAAATATCGGATGTCTTGCCATATTCGACCATCTTACCAAGGTGGAAGAAGGCCGTGCGCTGCGACACGCGGGCCGCCTGCTGCATGGAATGGGTGACGATAACAATGGCGTAACGGCCCGATAACTCGTCGATCAATTCCTCGATCTTGGCGGTGGCGATTGGGTCCAATGCGGAGCAAGGCTCATCCATCAAGATCACCTCTGGATCGACAGCAATCGCGCGCGCAATGCACAGTCGCTGCTGCTGACCGCCCGATAAAGCCGTACCGGAATCCTGCAGCCGGTCCTTCACCTCTTCCCAAAGACCTGCGCGCCTGAGCGAGGTTTCGACAATCTCATCGAGCTGTTCTTTACCATCAGCCAGCCCGTGAATTTTCGGACCATAAGCGATGTTTTCATAGATCGATTTGGGGAAGGGATTGGGCTTTTGAAACACCATCCCGACCCGCGCCCGCAAATAGACGACATCCATACCGGAGGCATAAATGTCTTCATTATCGAGCTCAATCGTGCCTTCAACACGCGCACTTGGGATTGTATCATTCATACGGTTCAGTGCCCGCAGAAATGTCGATTTTCCGCAGCCAGATGGACCGATAAATGCGGTCACATATTTGGACGGAATATCAATTGATATATTGTCGATAGCCTTCTTGTCGCCATAGTACACCGAGACGTCGCTTGCGCGCATCTTTGGGTCTGTTGCGTCAAGGCCAGAATGGATGACTGTCACCACTTCCTCTCGAATCGGTTGCGTAGGTAAATTGCTAGTCCGTTCATCAATAGCAGAAATAGCAGCAGAATGATGATGGCGGCGCTGGTTCTCTCAACAAAGCCGCGGTCAATTTCGTCGGACCATAGGAAAATTTGCATTGGCAGCACGGTGGCTGGCGATGTGAAGCCGTCGGGCGGAGAGGCGATAAAGGCGCGCATGCCGATCATCAGCAGCGGCGCGGTTTCACCCAAAGCGCGGGCCATGCCGATGATGGTCCCGGTGAGAATGCCGGGTAGGGCTAGGGGCAAAACATGGTGGAACACCACTTGCACAGGGGATGCACCAATCGCCAGCGCACCATCGCGAATGGAGGGTGGCACAGCCTTAATCGCATTGCGCCCCGATATGACGATTACGGGCATCGTCATCAGCGCCAACGTCATGCCGCCGATTAGCGGGGCTGAGCGGAAATTGGGGAAGATCGACAGGAACACAGCCAGACCGAGCAAGCCAAAGATGATTGAAGGAACTGCGGCCAGATTGTTGATCGAAAGCTCAATAAAATCGGTCCAGCGGTTCTTTGGGGCGTATTCTTCAAGATAGAGCGCGGAAAGCACGCCAATGGGAAAGGCCAGCATCAGCGTGACCAACATGGTCAGCATAGAGCCTTTAAGCGCGCCCCAAATACCAACCTCTTGCGGATTGGTCGCATCCGACCGCGTCAGGAAGCCAATATCCCAATTGCGTGAAAGCTTGTCCTGCGATGCCAAATCTTGCGCAAAGGCTTGCAATTTAGGGTCGCCATCGCCGGCCAGTGCGGAGGCCAAATCTGGGCTGGCTGGCAAGGAATAGACGTGGGTTTGCTGGATCAATTGCGGGTTGGCAATTACTTCTGCAGCCACATCGCGCCATGCCTGATCGGTGATGATCCGTGCGTCGTTTTCGCCCAGTTCTTGTTCGGCATAAAACGCGACAATATCCGGAAGCCCTTGCAATTCGAGTGATTGTAATGCGCCATCAGAGGCAAGGCTATTGGCATCACCCGACAGGCCGCTTTCCGCCAAATTCATGGAGACTTCGACTTCGGCGCGCTGAAAACCGGCAATGCCATTGATCGACATATTTCCGAGGAGAAACACCAGCACAGCAACCGAAAACAGGATTGCGCCAAGGCCAGTGTATTTGAACCGGCGCTCTGCAGCGTAGCGCTTTTTTAGGCGCTTCTGGAACGCTTCTGAGCGGTTGTTGATGGCTTTATCACTCATAAGCTTCGCGGAACCGTTTTACGACGCGCAGGGCAATGAAATTCAGCCCCAAGGTCACGATGAACAAGACAAAGCCAAGCGCGTAGGCGCTGAGCGTGGCGGGATGGTCAGCACTGTTTTCACCAGTCAGCATGGCGACAATCTGAAAGGTAACCGTCGTCATCGCCTCAAACGGATTGGCGGTAAGTTTGGCCGCAGCGCCCGCGGCCATCACCACAATCATCGTCTCGCCAATCGCACGGCTAATCGCCAGCATTACGCCTGCGACAATGCCGGGCAGAGCGGCGGGAACCAACACGCGCTTGATGGTTTCAGAAGTGGTTGCACCCATCGCTAGGCTGCCGTCGCGCATGGCGGAGGGAACAGCGGCGATGGAATCATCAGCCATGGAGGAGACAAACGGGATGATCATAACGCCCATCACAAGGCCAGCGGCCAGTGCGCTTTCGCTCGATGCATTGCTAATGCCGACCGCCACCGCTGCATCGCGGATGGCAGGGGCGACGGTGAGAGCTGCGAAATAGCCATAGACCACGGTGGGCACACCGGCGAGGATCTCCAGCGCGGGCTTCAGCCAGGCCCGAACACGTGGATTTGCATATTGGGTGAGGTAGATCGCGCTCATCAACCCTAGCGGAATAGCAACAATCATCGCGATAATCGCACCGATAAAGATCGTGCCCCAGAACAGGGGTATGGCCCCATAGCGCGAGCCATCGGGATTTTCGGCATTGCTCATCGGGTCAGGACCCCAGAACGTGCCAAACAGGAAGTCTATCGGTGATACCGAAGTAAAGAAGCGAAATGCCTCCACGACAAGGCTAGCGAAAATACCAAAGGTTGTAAGGATCGCCACCAAGGATGCGAGCAGCAGAACGCCCATGATAACACGTTCAACACGAGTGCGCGCAGTAAAGTCGGGCTTGATCCGCAAGAAGGCCCATGCACCCCCCACAAAGGCGATCAGCAGGGACAACACGAGACCGATCATATTGTAGCGCGACATTGCCTCGCGGAACGGCTCGATCAAGGCCCGGGCATCTGGATTGAATACAGCGGTTGCCCGTCCGCTTGCCACTGCGCTCGCTTCGGACATGATTACATCGCGCTGAAAGCTGGTTTCGGGCAATTGTTCAGCTGCAGATGATGCCAGCACCGACAT
Source organism: Altererythrobacter sp. (assembly GCA_023299945.1). GTDB lineage: Bacteria > Pseudomonadota > Alphaproteobacteria > Sphingomonadales > Sphingomonadaceae > Erythrobacter. The sequence continues at coordinate 5,373 of JALZVZ010000065.1, forward strand.
ATTGACCAATTGCGGTGAAGCAATCGACCAAAATGCCGCAAACAATATCACGGGCAGCGCAATCCAAATCGCTACATACCAACCATGATAATTGGGCCGCGCAGTAAGGCGTTTGACACTCTCATCCTTTTGAAAGCTCCATGCCTTTGCACGGCCAGCCAGCCAACCGGCCAGACCAAGCCCCAAGGCTATCAAGATGAGAGTGACAGGCGTCATTATGTGCGCTGCGGCTTTCGTTTAGAAAAATATCGAATCATCGGGTTGTTTGATCCCCAACATGCATTGCGATGAAGCGTGAATGCGACACTATTGTGACAGCGTTTGCTAAACGGCTTTTGAGCTGGGCAGAGAAGGCGCATGATTGTCAGCATTGGTTTGCGTGTCGTCCCCATCATCCTTCCCCTTCGTATCCGCATCCAAGTCAGTATTCGCTGAGGCAAGCGGTATGCGAACAATTATGCTCGTCCCTTTGCCCACTTCGCTTTCAATGTCGAGGTGTCCGCGGTGACGCTCCACAATGTGCTTCACAATCGCTAGGCCAAGTCCTGTGCCACCAGAGGCTCTGCTGCGGCCTGGATCGGTGCGGTAAAACCGGCGAGTGAGGTGAGGGATGTGTTGCGGGCTGATCCCATCGCCCTGATCTGTAACCGTTAGACGAGCGTGATCGGCGCGCCCCAGCGCCAGCTCCGCCACGACCGGCGTATCGTCATAGCCATACTTAAACGCGTTCTCGACAAGATTGCGGACCAATTGTTCTATCTGCTGGCGGTTGCCTTTGATCGAAAGCTCCTTTTTAAGCACAAGGATCAATCGGTCCGCGCGCTCCGATCCTGCGGCATCGCGGGCAGCGCGTTCAATAATAGCGCTCAGGTTGATGGGATCTTCGGGTTGGTCGTGCTTTTCCGCCTCGACCCGAGACAATGACATAAGATCATTGACTAGGTTCTGCATCCGCGTCGCTTCGCGCTGGATTGTGCCAAGGAATTTCTGCGATGTTTTGGTGTCGAGTTTTTCATCGCCTTCGCTCAACGTTTCGACATAGCCTATTATGGAGGCTAGCGGCGTGCGCAATTCATGGCTGGCATTGGCGACGAAATCGGTATGGGCGCGGCTGATATCCGCCTCGCCTGTTTTGTTGATCAATTCCAGTACAGCCAAACCAGAATCAATTGTCTGAACATTTAGCTGCCAAATATCGCGCCGGCGCACCAACCCGCGCGCAGTCGCCGAGCCATTGCGGCCCCGATTGATAAGTTCAATGGCAGCAGGTTGACGGAAAACCAGACGCGGGTCTTGGCCTACAATATGCTTGCCCAATATTGATCGCGCGGCGCGATTGGCTGAGGCAATGGTGTTATTTTCTGTCACAAGCAAAGGCGTAGAAGCTCGCTCGATCAAGGGCTTCATATTCGCACTGGTGAAGGGGCGCTGCTTTTTACGGGCGGGTAGCTCAGGCGGCTTTGAGGACGCCAAAACCAGTGATCCCATCCACATGATGAACACCGCAATGGCTAGGCCAAATCCGCTGCCTGTTGAAAGCAATACGATAAAGGTCACAAAGGCCAGCAAAGTGCCGACGAGGGGGATCTGATGGCCGTTTAACATCGCTCTCCAGCCATATCAGACGCGCAAGCCGTGGGAAGCCCGCACACAAGTAAAATTGCGTATGGCTTGGGGACAAGGGAAATCGCGCCGAGCGCAATGGCCAAACACACGTCACCAATCAATTTAAATAGAGAGTTGGTGACCCCTACGGGAATCGAACCCGTGTTTCAGCCGTGAAAGGGCCGCGTCCTAACCGCTAGACGAAGGGGCCACTCGCTAGAGCGAGAGCGGGCCAATAAGCGGGGTTTGAGAATCGGTCAACCCCTGTCTCAAATCAATCTGCAAATGCTGCGTCTTCTAAATGGAGTTCTGCCTGTTCGCGCGGCCCCCAATCATCGATTTTCGCGCGGCCCGCTAGGTAAAATTTACGTCCTTGAAAGCGGTGGAGCAGGGTTTGCGCCATCTCTGTTTCAGCCGCTCTAAATGCGATACATTTTAAAGAACGCCCGTCTTCGCCAGCGGCTATCACGCGCAAATGATCTTTGCCCACAATATCGGCTTTTACAATTCTTACTGGACCAACCGCCAGCCTCGGCCCGGGCCAGCCAATGCCGTAAGGCCCTGCTTTATCGAGCGTTCGCACGAGGTCTGGGGTTAAGCCGCCCGGTGCGACGGACAAATCCAATTGCATGGTTTGGCCTTGCCGTGCTTTCCCAATGTCGCTGGCCAAACGGTCATCGAGGAATTGTGTGAAAGCGGCGATTTTATCCTCCGTCACGCTCATCCCCGCAGCCATAGCGTGCCCGCCACCTGCAACAAGCAAGCCTTCTTCGCGGGCTGCAATAATAGCCGCACCCAAGTCCACACCGGAAATTGAACGACCCGAACCTTTTCCGGTTCCATCAGACGCATCAAGCGCAATGATGATCGAAGGCTTGCCGGTTTTTTCTTTGATTCGGCCTGCGACAATTCCAATTACTCCAGGATGCCAGCCTTCACCGGCAATCACATGGACCTGTGCGTTGTGTTGATGGGCGAGCTGCGCTTCGGCGGCCTCTTGCACTTCTGCTTCGATTAAGCGGCGATCTTCATTGAGGGAGGACAATTGCTCGGCAATCTCGCGCGCTTCGTCAGGGTCGGTGGTGGTCAGCAAGCGGACTCCCAATGTCGCCTCACCCACGCGCCCGCCAGCATTGATGCGCGGGCCCAAGGCAAAGCCAAGGTCGCTGCATTGCGGGGCACGTTTTAGGCGGCTTGCATCGATTAGAGCCGCCATACCTATGCGTTCACGCCGCGCCATAACTTTCAAACCTTGCGCCACGAATGCGCGGTTGAGGCCGTGCAGAGCTGCTACGTCGGCCACTGTGCCCAGTGCAACCAAATCCAGCAGGCTCATCAAATTGGGCTCATCGCGGCCATCAAAAAAGTCTTTCGTGCGCAGCAAACGGACCAATGCTATTGCGAGCAAGAAGGCCACGCCAACAGCCGCAAGATGCCCGTGAGCCGCTGCGATATCATTTTCATCCAAGCGGTTAGGGTTGACCAGCGCCACCGTTTTGGGAAGTTCAGGAGAGCATTTGTGATGATCCACCACGATGACATCGACACCAAA